>JAFGCP010000379.1 GCA_016932595.1 Deltaproteobacteria bacterium | reverse complement strand
TGTTCCGTCCTGATGCCACCGCTTTCATAAAAATCGCGGGAAGACCCGTTGAGCCTGCCGGACAGCCAAGTCTCTTCTTTAACGAGATTGCCGCTTTCATAATAGGACCGACACGGGCCTTCTCGGGTTCCTGCCCGATGTATGCAGTTTTCCTTGAGCCGTCCGCTTTTATAATAGCTGCGCGCAGAACCGTCGAGCATATTTTTTTTATATATTCCTTCGGATTCAAGTCGCCCACTCGGATAATAGGCCTTGACTATTCCCTCAATGAGATTGTTGGCGTAGGGCGTTTCACTTTTCAGCAAGCCGCTTTCGTAAAAGGTTTTTGCTGGGCCATCCTTTTGACCGTTTTTGTAGAAGGTAAGCGTACTCGTTGAGCCGCTTTCATAATACTCCTGTGCCGGTCCGTCAAGCCGGTCCATCGCATAGGAGCAGTGGCTTTTCAGCGCACCGTTTTCATAATACTGCTTCTCAATTCCCTGCTTTTTACCATCGGTTATTTCCGCTTCGCTTTTTATTCTTCCCGTCGGGTAATAGTCGCGGCAAAGCTCGGACTGGGCCAAGGCACCGGTGCTGAAAAAACAGCACATACCGTGAGTGACAACAAGAACACCTATGCCCAGGCTTGTTAAGCAGCGGCGCATGATTTTCTCCTTGCGCAGAACTGGCTGCGCCAATCATACAGCAGCAGCGAGAAAAAGGGAATGTACTGGCTGCAGAGTACTGCCGGCGATTCCAGCCACAGTCCGGTTGCGGAATATTCGCGCAGTATCCAGTAAGATCCAAATACTGCCCCGGATAAAAAAATCCAGGCCCGGCTGGGGAAAATCGCAAGAAAGGGCACTATCCAGCATAAATACCATGGATGAACAACCGGCATGCAGAGCAGGAATGCGCCGATCAACATAAAGCAGGTGTGACAGGCATTTTTCGGCTCTTCACGGTTTTGTTTCTTGAAATAGCGGTAATATATTCCTGCGGCAATCGCAGTGAAGATGATGGCGGCAATGAGCCGTGCGATCTGGTTATCTTTTACAAGCAGCAGCATGACGGTGTGCAGGGGGCTGTTGAACATCCAGTCCCGGGTATACAGGCCAAGGGAGTAAAAAAGTCCGCTGCCGGCGTCAACAAAAGGCAGAAGCGCTACCGCGGAAAGACAGAAAAAAACCAGCGCTGATGCAGTCGTTCTTTTAGTAATTATTGCAGGCAGCAGGAGTGCGGGAAACAGCTTTACAAGAAAGGAGAGCGCAAGTGCCGCCGCTGGCCACAGACTTTTACGACAGACATACAGGTACAGGGCAAGTACCATGAAGAAAATGCCTGCGCTGTCAAGATGGCCGCTGCCGGAAAATTCCATGATAACCAGCGGGTTGAGCGCATAGACCGCCACCTTCAGGGGGTACAGGTGCAGGGCGGCAAGTGTGAGCAGCAGAAGGCCTATGGTTGCAAGGTCAAAAAGAGTGAATGCGATTTTCATAGAAACGACTGAATGCTTGATGCCTGAGGCCAGAGCGAAAATGAACTGGGCGCAGGGCGGGTAGATTGCCGGCAGGTCCTTGCGAGAAACAAGGGGATATATTTCCGCATCCCGCAGGTGTGCAAGCGCTGGGGCATCAGGGGCAAGGGCAAAGGGATTGTATCCCTGTGACACGACACTGCCTTCCCATATATACCGGTAGATATCGTCAGAAAGCCACGGAACGGCGGGCAGCATGATGCAGCGGTACAGAAGCGCCAGGCCGAGCACAGACAGCAGATAATGATTTTTCAGTAAAAGTCCTTTGTCCGGCGCGGTTTCGCGGCATTCGGGGCATGTGGCGCGGAGCAGAAGCCGTAGCGTCAGTGTATACAGCACAAAGGCCAAGGCAAAAAGGCCCAGGGCTTCGGGTATATGCTCCCGCAGGTTTCCCAGCAGCAGCAGTCCGGCATAGCAGCCCGCCTGCACGAATGCCGCAACGGCAAACAGCATCGATTTCATTGCTTCATCCTTCCCAGCACCTGCTGCCTGCCGCCGATATATTTTTTGAACACGGCGGAAAGGGCTGGGTTGTCCTGCACGCGCATGCTTGTGTCATTCAGGGGATTGGCATCGTTCTGCCATGCCGCGTTCCACCAGGCAAAGCCGATCACGCGCGGCCAGCGGCCTGCGATAAGAGCCTCAAGGGCATGATGCGCCCACAGGGCCTGGCTGCCGCCGGTGGAGCTTGCGGAAACTCCGAATTCAGCAACAATCACCGGTTTTGTCCTGCTCAATTTTTCCAGGCGGCGGTATGCCGGCTCCATCAGCTCGCTGAATTCGGGCCACTGAGTGCCTGCAGGCTGCTGCGCGCCATAGATGCTTACTGCAAGCCAGTCGATATACCCGTCGCCGGGATAATAGTTTTCAAAACGGTTCCAAGCCTCGTTCGGCCAGTCATTGTAATTGACATGAAAGACCCAGAGTATATTGCGGGCCCCGGCTGTGTGCATTTTATTTATTATATGCCGGTAGGCGTCGCGGAATTTCTCCGGTCCGTCAGGCAGTGCAGGGTCACCATAACCCGTTGTTTCTTCGCCGCCGTACCAGTATGCGTTCCAGGGATACCACCGTCCGTTCATCTCAGGGCCGAACTCAACAATAAGAGGTGAGCCGAATTCTCTGGCCGCAGCACCCCAGGCTTTGAAATCATCATCAAAGGCTCCCTTTAAGATGGCATCAAGGGTGAAGACGGTTTCCTGCAGATTTTCTTTTTTTGTGCTCCAGAGCATGAGACGGATAAAGGGAATGCTGCCTGCGGCATGTATCCATGTTGCGGTAGCCGCGGGGAATTTTCGGCTTATGCCCCAGTGTTGTGAAATATCGACCCAGGCGGCGGTTTTGCCTGCTGCTTTTTCATATGATGCCAGATCCTCCGGCTTGAGGTCTGCGTCACGGGATGACAGCGGCATGGGATGCACGCCGTGGTAGATGCTGTGGCCGGTAGGAAGAGAAATAACTGCTGCTGCTGTGCGGATCTTTTTTTCAGTAGCTGGTGTCCCATTGGCAGAAGCGAGGCACAGCGCAGCAGTGAAGCAGATCGCAAGGGCACAAGATAAAAAAGGTCGTACAAGGCTCATACAGAATAATCCTGAATAATTCTGTTTGACTGAACAGCCGGTTACGTTAGTAAATTATTAAACAAGATACAGAGCATAAAAGCTATATGAGAATCTAAATAAATGCGCTGCTGCGCGTTCGGAGCTTACCTTCATCGCCGGGAGAGTAGTCGTTTCCAAATGAATGTTTGGCGGGCCTTTTTCATTTTGTTGAAATTTTTCCACCTGTTTTTGAGATCATAGCGTAAAGGTCGAACGAATTGCAAAGAAAAGCCATATAAATCAGCATATTTTTGATGTTACGTTATTATGTTACTCTAGGATAGTAGCGTGAAGGTCCGTCCAAGACGCCCCAGTTGCTTTCACGGAAAATTGATGTGCAGCTACTGACGCTTTCACCCCTTCCTTCTTCTGTTTTGTTAACAGTATCCCGGGGGTTGGCGCCAACTTCCGCCCAGAAAAGATTTGCGCCACTAATTGCCCCCAGCGTACAAGGTTCATGGGTGCAATTACCCAGCACTGTTCGCGGCATTCCCAATCTGGTTATGGCAACTATTTGTGCCATACGCATTTCAGTGATTACTCCGCGTTTGGCTATGGCCGTTCCCGGAAGGGGAATCCGGCGGGCTGCACCGCTGTAGGCGGGATTGATGGAGGCTGTGAAAACTATCATGTCAGCCAATTCATCGTTTGTGTGCTCCGGTCCTAGAGGCTCAATGCAGGTTCCCACCGTTAGACCGGCTTCCTGGAAGTTCTTGATGCTCTGCATTCGCTTTTCCACGCTAAGGCTGGTGTCACTTCCCTCGCGCAGGCGAACAGCATGGTACACGCCGGAAAAGCCTGCATCCTTAAGTCTGAAAGCATTTTTGAGCGTTTGATCTCCGACATTAGCGATCAGTGTTGTTTCGGGATTCAGTTTTGTTTTTACCTCTTGTGAGATTTCCAGAAAGCGTTCAAAGGGGTACTGGGCCGTTGTCATCATATATAGAGCATTCGCTCCATCAATCTCAAACTGGCGGGCATAGTCCATGGCCTGCTCTGGAGTCAACTCTGTTGATTCATTGAAAATACCATTAATTTCAGCAAAGGAGCAAAAGAGGCAATCGCAGGGACATGGTGCCAGGTTGATCGCAAACTGCGCATGGATTTCCGCCTTAGTATCTGACAGTTCTTTTGACAGGCGGTTTGCCTCTGCCATAACTCTATAGGTTTCAACGGAATCCGGCGCCAGGCTAAGCAGATACAAAAGTTCGTCCCGGGACAGCACATTTCCTGATCGTGATTTTTTTAGTAATTCACTAATGAGCATTTTAAAGCACCTTTTTTATTTTTTGACTGCCGGCACCATGACCATGGGCTACCGCCTTGTTTTTTCCATTCTCCCGGCTACTTGTATAGTGAGTTATTAAGAAATTCATTAGTGGCCGGACATTAAGAAAATATGAATAGTCATACCGGCGAAAGCCGGTATCCAGGTCAACAACAGTTTGACAATGCTGGATGAGGCTTCCGCCGATAGTTGCCAGTGGCTTCAATGCGCCCTGAAAGCGGGACGAGTAACCTGAGGCAAGGATGATGGCTGCTATATCCGATTTGATCATGGTATGCGATAGAACCTGTAATAGTAAAAGGTAATAAATGCCATGGTCTATCTATAAGGGAAAATCGATAAATTCTATACGCGGCATGGCTACTATTGGAGTTCCGCGTATGTTGATGTTTTTTTGGTCTGAATAATTAAACTGGCCTGTCTCCTCATATGCAGTTGGATCGATGCCTGAGCTTGAATAAAATAAAAGTAAAAAAGCAAGAGGCCTTTGGGTCTCTTGCTTTTTGGGGGAAAGGAGGTATGAAAGCATGTATAGTAAACCACTTCTGTTAAAACGGTGCTTTTGCCCGTTACCGTCATCATGCACGGAAGCAGCCAAAGTGCTTATCCCATAAAGAAAGTATCATGTAGCAAAATACATAAAGAGACTAAAACATAAAGAGTCTCTATGGCAAATCGGGATAATCATCTTCAATCGGGTTTATTGCAGCGTCAGGGCCCATGCTCCATACGTACCAGCAATCATCGAAGTTGGTGATGTTCTTCCAGCCCATGCGGTACGCCATAAACCAGGCAAGGCTCGAGCGCCAGCCGTCGCCGCAGTAGAAGGCCACGGCGTTTTTGCGGGTAAACCCGTCCTCCTTCCACATGGATTCGATTTCACTGAGCGACTTAAGGTTGCCTTCAGAGTCAAATAAATCCTCACTATCATGACCCCAGACAGCTCCTTTGATGCGTCCGGATGCAGGAATATAGGAATACGGAGCAATTTTCCCGACATATTCATCATATTCCCGGATATCTGCTAAGATTGCGCCGGGATGTTCACCGTTAACAACTTCCCGTACATAGGCAGAACTTGACAGGTACTCCGGGTGCAGGGGCGTGTCAGTGCCGAAATCAGCAACCGGCGTGCGGGCAACCGTTTCCGTCGAGTTGTCATAGCCTTCACGTATCCAGGCATCAAAGCCGCCTTCCATCATCCGCACGTCCTTGACGCCGGCATACATAAGCGCCCAGATAACGTAGGTAACACCGCTTGTCGATTTTCCGTACAGCACAACGGTGGTATTTATGTCAATTCCCATATAGGCGATTGCCGGGAGGAGGTATTGATCAGGATAGAGATTCCAGTAGTTTTGCGGCAGGGTATCGTCGGGACCGAGCCCCTTGGCGGCGTCTTCCTCTTGGGTGGTGCTGCGCTCGATCGAGCCGGAACTGCGCGCCTCGAAATAATCATACTGGACTTCATCGGTATTGATGTGAATGGCGCCGGGGATGTGCCCCTTGTCATAATTTTTCGGCCCACCCCAGCCTACTTCGGCAATAACATACGGTTTGCCGTCATTATTCGTGTCAATGAGGTTTTTTACCCAGGCTGCGTTGACCAGACGGTCTGAGTTCGGATACTTTTTACAGCCTGTTGAACATACTACCAGTGCAACGGCGCAGGCTGCAAGGATACTGCAGCGGGTAAGCGGTGAAATTTTTGTTTGCATTTTTGTTTCTCCCTTTCAATGAATTGTTTGCCGGATTTTTTTATGAAACAGCTCCTGTTTAACTGCTGCTTTTAACTTTTGTTAGTAAGGCTCAGGGCTGCAGCGAAAGCCGCAACTGCGAACTGTACAGAGGTATATTCTGCGAAGCGGCAACACCGCACCAGATCCAGGCAAAACCGAGCGCGGTGGAGCTGCCTTCGAGTTCGACGATTTGATCGATCATGCCTGTTGAAGAGCCGATACGCCTGAGAGGGATCAGCCTGCCGCCGGTGCTGACATAGCCCGTCATGAAAATAGTATCCCCGGCTACATCATCCTTTTTCACCGATATACCGAGTATGCCGCTGCCGACAGTAAAAATAAAAAACTGCGGGCATCCTAGCGGCAGGGTCTGCTGCTGCTCAAGCTCAATTATTTTTGTCATGCCGGGCAGCAGCACCTGCACATTGAATGCGCTGGCAGGTTCAGCGTGGGATATGTTTGCGGTGCTGAGGACAATTACAGCCAGAAAGAAAATCATACATTTTCGGTTCATAGGATCTACCTGTCTAAGAAATTGCCGGTTCATATTTTCTTTTTTATCATCGCAAATGGATCGACTCCCGGTCAATTTGGTAATTTCTATAACAAAGCGCTAACCCATAGGATTTATCTATTTGATAATTCCCGGTCAAACTCTCATATTATTTTTTCTTGTTTGAATGAAAACGGAGTTGATTGTATGAAACTGCTCAGAGCTGTCGCCTGTATCAGTCTTTTATTTCTGCTGCCGGTACAGGATTGCTTTGCCGGCGCCTGGTGCGCTCCGCAGAATGCATTTTACGGTAAAGTATCTTTGAACAGATATGTTACCGACCGGACTTTTACTTCCGGCGGCGGCAAAAAGCACCTTGACAATGGCGGCAAGTTTTATGATGCCAATATGTCATTTTACGGCGAATACGGCCTTCTTGACCGGCTGACGCTTTCCTGTTCGCTGCCCTACAAATGGCTGCGCTCCAGCTACTGGAGGGAATATGAACAGGATGATGTGATGAAACGTCAATACATTGCCACACACTATACGGGCATGGGCGATGTTGAAGCGGGCTTAAAGCTTGGTTTGCTGAAAGAGCCGTTTGTCGGCTCCTTTCAGTTTTTGTATAAAAATGCCGGGCTGTATACCTCCCGCGAAAAGGTTCCTCCCGGCAATAATCAGAATGATTATGAAGTTCGGCTGCTTGCCGGTAAATCGCTGTGGCCGTTTCCGGGCTACTGCGGCCTTGAAGCAGGCTACCGCTTCCGTTCTAAAGCGCCTTCGGATGAATTCAAATATCTTATAGAATTCGGTATTGACCTTTTCGGCCCTCTGTCGATGCGCGTCAAGCTCGACGGCACAAAAAGCATGCATAATGCCAAAAGAATGCCGGCACCCGCAGCAGCACGTTTCGCCTATGTTGATTATGAGACCGGAAGAGTCATCGTTACCAGCGACTCCGCTTCAGCTTCTCAGGCTTCTTCAAATCCATCGCTTGGGCTCGAGTATGATCTGGGGAAGCTTGAAACCACCCTGTGCCTGAAGCTGTCGAAATGCTGGTTCACCGAGGTGAGCTATACAGCCTATCCGTATGGCAGAAATATTTCAGGCGGCTGCCAGTACTCTTTTGCCATCGTGTATTATTTTGAGCCGAAGAAAGAGACATAAAAAGGGCGTATGGCAATACTCCCTTACAACCGCAACCAACGTCATGCTGGAAACCATATGGCAGCCATTGAGTATGTAATCGTAGGGGCTTATATAGCCGTGCTGCTGCTGCTCATGGTGTACTGCGGCCACCGCTATCACATACTGTATCTCTACTTTCGCCATAAAGACGATGGGCTTTCCGAGCCTGCTGCTCCTGAGCGGCTTCCCCGGGTCACCATTCAGCTGCCGGTATATAATGAATTGTATGTCATTGAGCGCCTCATTCTTGCCGCGGCGGCGCTGGAGTATCCTCGGGAACTGCTTGAAATACAGGTTCTCGATGACTCCACGGATGATACTTCACACATTGCACGGCAACTGGCCGATGAACTGCGGGACAGCGGCTACACGATAACCTACCTGCATCGCGGGCAGCGAACAGGATACAAGGCAGGCGCTCTTGCAGCCGGGCTTAGCCTTGCTTCGGGAGATCTCATCGCTGTTTTTGACGCTGATTTCGTGCCGCAGCCCGATTTTCTCAAAAGAACGGCGCCCTATTTTGCCGATCAGAAAACAGGTATGGTGCAGACCCGCTGGGGTCATGTGAACCGCAGCTACAGTCTGCTCACCCGTCTGCAGGCCACGCTTCTTGATGCGCATTTCATGCTGGAGCATACGGCCCGCAGCCGATCAGGGCGCTTTTTCAACTTTAACGGCACGGCCGGGATGTGGCGCAAACGCTGCATCGAGGATGCAGGCGGCTGGCAGCACGATACGCTGACAGAAGATCTTGATCTGAGCTATCGCGCGCAGCTCAAAGGGTGGCAATTTATATATCTCCCCGATACGGTTACACCGGCTGAAATTCCGGTTGATATGAATTCATTCAAGGGCCAGCAGCACCGCTGGGCTAAGGGCGGCATTGAAACCACATGCAAGCTGCTGCCGCATATTCTTGCAGGCAGTCAGCCTCTGCGGGTAAAGCTCGAATCATTTTTTCATCTGACCGGTAATTTCAATTATCTGCTTGTCGTGGCACTGGCGCTGCTCACCTATCCGGCCCTGGTGATACGCATTGAGCGCGGCTGGACACATTTGGCAGCATGCGATCTTATCTGTTTTGCAGTTGCCGGCCTGCCCATAGCCCTTTATTATTGCATAGCAAGTATGGAGGTGGAAAAAAAATGGCTGCCAACATTTGCCTGTCTGCCGCTGCTGATGGGGTTGGGAATCGGCCTGTGCATTAATAACGGCAGAGGGGTTTTTGAAGCGCTCACGGGCCGCAGGTCTGCTTTTATCCGCACGCCGAAATTTAAAATCGAAAGCAGAAGGGATACCTGGCGGCATAAAAAATACCGCGGCATGACCGAGCGGGTACAGGTTTGTCTGGAACTGGGTCTTGGCATCTATTTTATTGGGGCAATTCTCTTTGCTTTCAAATCCGGGGTATATATGTCAGTGCCGTTTTTAAGCCTGTTTTGCTTTGGTTTTTTATATGTCGGCGGCCTCTCACTGTGTCAGGTATGCGCCGGCGGAAAGGCTGTGAGGGATTTATGAATATGATGCGCACATTTGATATAACGGTCAAAAAAAAGCAGGAGCACGTCCATGCCATAAGCCCGGCGGTGAAGATTATTGCCATGATCTGCCTGGTTGCTTATACCGTGCTTGAGCTGTTTTTCACCAAGCTCAGTTCGCATCCCATCGGGCTTGCAGCTCCGTGCATACTCATACTGTTCGGGATTTGGCGCATCGATAGGGAAAAAGACCGCTTTCAGCGCATCCGCATTATTGTTATCGTTTCAACTTTTGCATTTTTCTGGGTAATAATTCCTTTAGGGTTTAAGGTTCAGGTGCCCGCTCTGGGCGGAGAGTGGGGGCAATTCCCCGCGATTCATCATGTCGGGTCACTTATGTTTTTTCTTTATTTTGGCCTTATACTGTTGTTTGGCAAGCGCATCGATTGCGGCTGGTGCTGTCCATGCGTGACCGTGCGAGAAACTATCGGCTATCCCTTTCGCGATAAAACGCCGCGCACCGAGTTCTGGTGGCGGCTGCGCTGGCTGAAGTTCGTGCTGCTCGGGCTGCTGGCGGTGTATCTCGGCTTTATGATATATGATGCCCGAACCGCCTATGCCAGGGCCGGGAAATTGTATTATGATTTCATTACCTACACCTATTATGGAAGTTTTTTGCTGATACCGCTTACCGGAAACCGGAATTTCTGCCGTATACTCTGTCCGTATGCGGCACTGTGGGGAACACTCAGCGTTATCGGGCTTTTTCGCATTAAGGCAAAACAGGAACTGTGCACCGGCTGCAGGCAATGCGAAAGCGTGTGTGATATGGGTATTCCCATTGCACGCATGGTTCGGGAGAAAGGGGAGGTTCGTACTGTTGAATGCATGGGCTGCAACCGCTGTGTAGGAGCTTGTCCACAGAACGCGCTTTCCTCGCATTCATTTCTTGAATCAATGGTGAGGCGCTTTCGCATCTGGCGGAGCCGGCAGGCATAAACTTAAGAGAGCATTTCAACAAAAGCGCTGATGCGCGTCCGGAGCTGGCCCTCGTCGCCGGGAGAGTAGTCGGTTTCAAGGTGAAGATACGCTATGCCCTTGTTTTTCTGAGCAAGCTCTTTTACCCGCCATGTTTCCACATTGTAGGTGTGGCAGGCATGAAGGACCACATCGATAACTCCCTGTGCCCGGTACTCATCAATCAGCCGCGACAGCAGTTCGATGCGCGCATTGTTCGGGCTCATGCATGAGCAGGCAAGGTTGATGTACTTCCGGGTCAGCGCGTCATAGGGGTCGATGGTTTTATCAACCAAAAATTCCCTGTCCTTGGCGCCTCCGCAGTTTTCAAAGCAGACGATCTCACCGCCGCTTTCTTCAATGATCGAAATAATTTTTTCCGTTGCACCGCCGACGGGGCAGCCCGTTATCAATATCCGCGGCCTGCCAGCAGGCATTATGATCTTTCCGCGGTCCGCCATATTTTTTACTTCATCTATAAGGGCGCGAACTTTGGCAAGCTGGGCTGCTTTGTCGAAGGCATAGCCCGAGCCGTGCAGCACATGGTGCACCTGGCTGCCATGCAGGAGCGGAGGGATATGCTTTGAGAGGCTGTACATATCCCGGTAGACCCGGCGCTCCTCATTTTTTTCTTTGATTGCCTGCCGCAGTGCCTCATCGGTTATGGTGAGGCCGAAATCCTGCTCGATCCGGTTCTTCAGTCTGATGATCTCCTGCTTCCAGGCTTGCATGTCCTCCTGCCGGTCATTTGACTGCGGCAGGCGCATGACATGGACCGGCGCAATTTTGGTAAGCAGCTCGAACATTTTTTTTTTGCCGTCGCAGGTCGTTTCGCCCACAATGAGATCGGAATAATAAAAATACGGGCAGGTGCCGGTGACGGCATAGCCATAGCTTGATTTGATGAGCGGACAGAGATTTCGCGGCATATGCTTTTCCGCATGGGCAATGGGCTCGTTTGTCATGCCGCAGAGCGATACGGGCACAGCTCCTGCTGCGGTTATCAGCTCCGTTGGCGCAAACAGGCAGTACGCGCCGACGATTTTCGTGCCTGCATCCTTGAGCTTTTGCAGATCGGCAATTGCGCTTTCGCGCGTCTTTGCCAAATTCCGAATCATGCTTTCGATATGCTCCATTGCGTGCCTGCTCAGTTCCAGCCGATGACGGCGCCGCCGAGCGCTCCGGCTATCTGGGAACTCGGGGAGGTGAACACTTGCATGCCGAGGCGCTGCTCGATAATGCTGACAAGGACGCGGCTTCGGGAAAGGCCGCCGGTGAAGGCAAGAGAGCCCGAAGAAGAATTTTTGCCCAGCAGTCCGATCGCCCGGTCCGCAATCGATTCAAGAACGCCACGGGCTATGGCTTCCCGTGTTGCGCCTTTTGCCATAAGGCTTATAACCTCTGATTCGGCAAAAACCGCGCACATGCTGGTGATGGCAGCGGGCTCGGCATGCCCGGCAAGGCTGTCAAGGTCCTTTACCTCGGCGCCCAGGATGCGCGCCATCACTTCAAGAAACCGCCCTGTGCCGGCTGCGCATTTGTCGTTCATGGCAAAATCGGCCACTGCGCCGCTGTCGTCGAGCCGTATGACTTTTGCGTCCTGGCCGCCGATATCAAGCACGGTGCGTATGCCGGGGTGCAGGGCGAATGCTCCACGGGCATGGCAGGTTATTTCGGTAACCGAACGGCTTGCAAAATCAGCAGACACTCTGCCATAGCCGGTTGCAATGATGGATTTCAGCGCTGCGCGCTCTGCGCCAACCCTGTCGAGAACCATGGCCAGAGCCTGTTGCGATGCTTCGCGCGGACTCCAGCCGGTTGGTATGATGACGCTTGCGGTGATCTCACCGTTATAGAGAACTCCTTTTGTTGCTACCGATCCGATGTCTATACCTGCGGAATACATGCATACATCCTTTTTTTAAAATTTGTTTTGCTATATACATCTCCCATGAATCGCCAGCCGTCAATTTGATTATTCCAATAGAAAACCATGACAGCATAGGTTTTTTCAATTTGCGGAAATACGGCGGTACAGTGATTATTGCATTGGCCATGTGTCGTTTTGAATTACATTCCAGGTTTTTTAGGGCACGGGTATTTTGAACTGAAGTGTATTGATGAACAAGGGGTTGAGGCGCGTGCTATTAGTTTTATCTATCAAAAATGCTTATTGCATAGGCGGAATCAATTTGAAAAAAAATGTTTTAAGGGTTTTAAATACAAGGTGTAATTATCGAATTTTCCAACTGAAAGGATGTCAATGAAAACCCTTTTTACCACTAAAAAAGCGATCTTTGCCGTCGGCATTGTCATAGGCCTTATTGCTGTGGTGATACAGAAATTAGGCAATCCGGCCAATATGGGCATTTGTGTTGCGTGCTTTGTTCGTGATATTGCAGGCGGCCTTGGCCTGCATCGCGCAGGGGTGGTACAGTATCTCAGGCCTGAGATCATGGGATTTGTGCTGGGATCGCTGCTCTCGGCCCTTGCCTTCAGGGAATTCAAGCCGCGGGCGGGCTCGGCTCCCGTGGTGCGGTTCGTTTTGGGATTTTTTGCCATGATAGGAGCGCTTGTTTTTCTTGGCTGCCCCTGGCGTGCACTGTTGCGCCTTGCGGGCGGTGATGCAAATGCCATTGCCGGCATTGCGGGGCTTGTTGGCGGCATCTGGATCGGCGTTCTTTTCCTGAAAGCTGGCTATAACCTGGGGCGGAGCCAGGCTACCTATACCTCTGCCGGTTTGATTATGCCGCTTGTTATGGCAGGCCTGCTGCTGATACTTCTTTTTAAGCCACAGCTTGTCACCGGCGCCCCGTTTTTCAGCACCGAGGGTCCGGGCTTCATGCATGCTCCGGTGCTTGTAAGCCTCGGGGCGGGGCTGGTGATAGGCATTCTGGCTCAGCGTACGCGGTTCTGCACGGTTGGCGCCATACGCGACATTATCCTGGTGCGCGACTTTTATCTTATGACAGGCATTACGGGGCTCCTGGTCGGCGCCTTTGCGGGCAACCTGGTTCTCGGGCAGTTTCATCCCGGCATGGCAGGCCAGCCGGTAGCACATACAGAGTTTTTTTGGAATTTCGCTGGCATGGTGCTTGCCGGCCTTGCCTTTACTCTTGCCGGCGGCTGCCCCGGCAGGCAGCTTTTCATGAGCGGCGAGGGCGATGGCGATGCCGCTGTGTTTGTTTTCGGCCTTTTGCTGGGCGCGGCATTCGCGCACAATTTTGGTATTGCTGCAACTCCCAAAGGAATAGGGGAATGGACGCCTCTTTTTGTGACTATAGGCCTTGCGTCCTGCATAGCCATAGGATTGACCATGAGAAAGAAGATTTAGGAATACAAGGATTCAGAAGCCGGGAGCCGGAATTCAGAAGCAGATTAATCAAAGACGTACAGGGGTATGGAAGACTGTGCCCCACTACCTTGATTCAAATAGTTATTTGGAGATTGCTATGGAGCGAATAGATGTGCGCGGGCTTTCCTGCCCTCAGCCGGTGGTTGTGACGAAAAAGTATATGGATACAATCGGCTCGGGCGAATTTGAAATTATTGTTGATACTGGAACGGCGCGTGATAATATCACCCGTCTTGCGGGCAACTGCGGCTGGGCGGTTGCTAATCGAAACGATGGCGATGATATTTTACTGACTTTAAAAAAATAGCCGGATTGTTTCATGGGTTTTCTAAAAAATCTTATCGGTTCAAAAAAAGACGGCGAGTCTGCCGGCGGGGCAGTTGACCAGGGCCTGCTGATTTTTGACAGTGTCAATGATGTCATTCAGGCAGAGGCAACGCTGAAGAAGGCGGCATTTGATGATATCAAAGTCGTTGCTCCGCCGCCCCAGTACCGAATGGGCTGCGATCTTGCCATCCAGTTTTCCATCATGGAGCGCATAGGAATCGTGCGTGTGCTTGAAGAAAGCAGAAATGAGCCCCGCGATATTATTTATGTCAGTGAAGAGCTGATGCAGCCCACGGAAATCTGCTCGGTAAAGGATTTCGGGCGGTATCTGATGGTCCGCTCGGCCAATATGAAAATAACGGTGGAAAAAGATACAGGGAAAATTGTCAACATCTCCGGCGGCGGCTGCTCCGATGTTCCCTATCTTGCCGTTGAGCTGATCGGCAAAACCCTTGATGCGGCAGCATCACCCCGCAAGATCGGCTACACCCTGTGCGCGTACACTTTAGAGATAGCATTTAACGAAGCCAGAAGGATGCTTGCATGAAAACGATACTGCTGGCCGGAACAATACCTGATCAGAATCTGTCCCTTGCACTTGGAACCGCATCATTATGCGGCACTTCCCTCAGCATTGACGGCCGCAGCTATCCGGTCAACCGGGGCACGGCCGCCATGATCGGCGCTGTGTGCGCCACAGCAGGCTTTTTCGGCGACAGCCCACCCGAGTGCGTTGTCGGAGGCGATATCGGAACACGCGAGGGCAGCCGCGAGGTGTACCGTCACCTGATCAAACATCTGCCAAGGATTTCTGCCGATACTCTTTGCCTGCACTATATCATCCCCGACATAGGGCTCCATAACCAGGTGCTCACGGCAGTGCGGAAAATGCATGTAAAGCCTGTTGTGATTGCAGATGCCGGTTTCATGTATGCGGCAAAGGCAAGCGGTCAGGCCCGCTTTTACGATCTTTTTCTTCCTGATATCGGGGAGCTTGCCTTTCTGGCCGATGAGAAGGCTTCTCACCCTGCTTACACGCGCGGGTTTCTGACACGGCTTGAAATTGAGCCGAAGGAGCTGATCGGAAAGGCCTATGAGTTCGGCATGACGGGCCGCTGCATGTGCGTCAAGGGCAGAACTGATTATATTTGCCAGGATGGGGTGATTCTTGAACAGATAGATGACCCGGTGATTGAGGAGCTTGAGCCCATCGGCGGCACGGGCGACACCATTACGGGCATGACAGCAGGGCTGGTGCATCACGGGTACATGCCGGCCCATGCCTGCGCTCTTGCCTGCCGCGCAAACCGCATTGCCGGGCTTTTTGCCCGGCCCACACCGGCAACACAAATTCATGAAATAATTGCGCGCATACCAGAGGCCCTCAGCCATGTGATTTCGGGCCATGAGGTTGCTGCCGCATATCAACAGGAGTTTTTTTTTGAAGGAGTTCAGCAATAATGGATAAAAAAATCATCGATGCCAAGGGGCTTGCCTGCCCGCAGCCTGTGGTGCTGACAAAAAATGCGCTCGTTCAGATCATGCAGGGCGAAGTCTGCGTTCTTGTAGACAATGAGACGGCGCGTGACAATGTTTCCCGTTTTGCAGCCTCGCAGGGCTGCAGCGTCAGCGTAAGCTGCAGTGGGGAATCCCTGTTTGAGGTTCTGATAAAAAAGGATGGTGCCTGCGCTGCCTGTCAGGTTTCTGATGCCATGACCGAGAAGATCGTGTATCTTTTTGATGCGGATTATGTCGGGACGAATATGGAGCTCGGCAAAGTGCTTATGAACGGTTTTCTTACGGCCATGCAGAACCTCCAGAATAAACATTGCGCCATCGTTTTGATCAGCAATGCTGTACGGCTGGCAACCGAAGGTTCCTATGTGCTTGAAGTGCTCAAAGGGCTTGAGAAAGCGGGGTTTGGGATATTTATTTGCGGCACCTGTCTGAATTTTTATAAAATACGGGACAATGTACGGGTCGGCACCATTTCAAACGCTCTTGAAATACTTGAATGCCTGACCGGCGCTGCGAAGATAATAAAATTTTAGGGCCTTAGAAAGTCGACACCATCATTGCTATTCCCATTCCTGCGTTATTCAAAAAGCAGGGGCAGGTTTCAAGCCTGCCCCTGCAGATATACTTTTTACAGACTCCGTATGTCCGCCTCGATTGATCCTGCTTCAATGCGCGCCCAGCCATAGCCTCCCCGGCGCAGCGGCCCCGGGTTAATTACCAATGTATCTCCGATGCGGTCAATGCCGGCGCCCTCATGAATATGGCCGCAGAAACAGGCAAGGGGCCGGCGCTGCTCGATGAATGACCTGATGGCCCGGCTCCCGACATGCTCATCGGTAAAGGCAAAATCAGCGCTGGTATCAAACGGCGGCTCATGCGTGACCAGTATTGTAGGAAAACCTGGGGACAGCTCACCAGCCGCACTGGCAAGAAATTTTGCAATGAGGTGATCTGAAATTTCTCCGGGCGTGCGTCCCGGGCAGGGCAGTGAATAGCCGACGCCCAGAAAGGCGATGCCGTTCCAGAGTATGCAGCGGCCGTGAAGGCACATATTCCTCTCGCGCATATATTCAGCCACGCCGTCATAGTCGCAATTGCCCTGCACGCCAAGCGTCTGGACATTGTGCTGATCAATTACAGCGATTATTTTTTCCGCCGCCTCCCGCTTGCCGAAGCTGGTGATGTCGCCCAGCAGGAGCACTAAGTCGGCGTTCCGTTCATGTTTGAATACCCGCTCAATACTTAAGGCATCCCCATGAATGTCGGTAAAGGCCAAAATATTCATAGTCACTCTGCCTTTTGCGCTGGGACTGGAACAGGCACCGGCTTTGCCACAGGGGCTTTTTCAAATTCAACGCCGGCACTCTCCATCTTTTTTATGTAGCTCTCAGGATCTTTTTTGAACGGCTCAGGGCAGGCATTGCAGCAGAAATAAATCCGCTTGCCATTGTAGTCGGTATAGACGCTTTTGTTGATCTTGCCGCCCATGACCGGGCAGTTTTCCTGTGGCTTGGCCCATGCCGTTCCGATAGACAGTGACAGAGAGAATGCCGCTGCGAAGATGATGCCGGTATGTTTTTTCATGACGCACTCCTTTATGAAGTGGTTTTTTTTTGCTGCATTAGACCCCGGCACGTTGATGCTTCACTTCCGTATGCCACTTCCATAGCATATAAATTGCCGGATACACAAGCAGCTCCATGATAAATGATGTAAACAGTCCTCCCACCATGGGCGCTGCCACGCGTTTCATGACATCGGAACCCGTGCCCATTGACCACATGATAGGCATGAGGCCCATGGCCGTGGCTATGACGGTCATCATTTTCGGCCGGATGCGTTTTACAGCTCCGTGGATGACAGCCTCATGCAGATCAGCCATATTTTTCAGCCTGCCGCTTTTTTTTGCTCCGTCATAGGAAAGATCGAGAAACAGCAGCATGAACACGCCTGTTTCGGCATCAAGGCCCATGAGGGCTATCATGCCGACCCAGGCTGCAATCGATACATTATAGTCGAGCAGGTACATGAGCCAGACCGCGCCGACAACGGAAAACGGCACTGCGAGCATCACCAGCAATGACTTGAACGTGGAGCGGGTATTGAGATACAGAAGAAGAAAAATGAGAAAAACAGTGACCGGCACTACAAGTGCCAGCCGCTCGCGAACCCGGAGCATGTTTTCGTACTGGCCGCTCCAGATAAGAGAATACCCGGTCGGAAGCTCAAAATCCCGCTCGACCGCCTTTTTTGCCTCGTCAACATAGGAGCCGATATCCCGACCGGCAATATCCACAAAAACATAGCCCGCAAGCATCCCGTTTTCATTCCGGATCATGCCGGGCCCCGAGGACAGGCTTATTTCGGCAAGCTCTGTTATGGGCACCTGGACCCCGTTTTTGTCAGTCACCAGGACCCGCCGCAATTCGTCAAGATCAGACCTCATATCCCGCGGATAGCGAAGATTTATGGAATAGCGTTCCCGGCCCTCGATCGTAGTTGAAATCGTTTCTCCGCCGATAGCGCTCATTATGACGCTTTGCAGGTCATCAATTGTAAGGCCATAGCGGGCAAGCCCGTCACGCCGGGGCCTAAAGTCGACAAAATAGCCTCCTGTCGCGCGCTCGGCAAACACGCTGCGCGTGCCGGGAACCGACTGAATGATTTTTTCAATAGACTGCCCCGTGCGTTGAATCTCGGCAAGATTCGAGCCCAGAATCTTTATGCCAACGGGCGTGCGCACGCCTGTCGTGAGCATATCGATGCGACCCTTGATCGGCATGGTCCAGGCGTTGGTGTTGCCCGGAATATGCATCGCGCGATCCATATCGGCAATAAGCTCGTCATAGGTTATGGTATCAGGCCAGATGCGGCGCAGCAGCAGGCTTTTAAGCCATGCAGGAGCCCATGCGGAATACCAGCGGTCCTTGCCACGCCACTGCGCCTGCGGCTTCAGAACGAGAGTCGTTTCCATCATAGAGAAGGGGGCTGGGTCCGTAGATGTTTCAGCGCGGCCCGCTTTCCCAAAAACCGTGACGACTTCCGGGAAGCTTTTCAAAATCCGGTCCTGCAGCTCAAGCAGCTGCTGCGCCTGGGTGACTGATATGCCCGGAAGCGTCGTGGGCATGTACAGCACCGTGCCCTCGTTGAGGGGCGGCATGAATTCATGACCGAGTTTCAGATACACCGGAACGGCGCTTATGACAATAAGCAGCGCCGCTGCGATAACTGCTTTCGGGTGCCGCAGCACGAACCGGCACGGCGGCTCATAGAGCTTGAATAAAACGCGGCTGACGGGATGCTTTTCCTCCGGGTAATACGTGCCGACAAACAGGGTGTTGAGAAATCCTCCAAGCAGGCGGGGCCGAATAGTAAACGGCTCCATGCGGGTAAACAGCATGCGCACCGCAGGGTCAAGCGTTATGGCCAGAAGTGCGGCAAGGGCTATGGCAAGTGTTTTAGTGTAGGCAAGCGGGGTAAAGAGCCGTCCTTCCTGATCGACCAGCGTAAAGACCGGCAGAAACGATACGGCAATGACGGCAAGGGAGAAAAATACCGAAGGCCCGACTTCAAGCAATGCCTCAAGTCTGATTTTATGAAAGTCGCCCTTGCGGCCTCCCTCCTGCCAGAGCTCAAGTTTTTTGTAGGCGTTTTCCACCTCCACGATCGCGCCGTCGACAAGCACGCCGATTGAAATGGCGATGCCGGCAAGGCTCATGATATTTGAAGTGATGCCCAGGAAATACATGGGGATGAAGGCAAGCAGCACCGAAACCGGAATGGTAATTATGGGCACCAGGGCCGAGGGGAAGTGCCACAAAAAAAATAAAATGACCAGGCTCACGATCAGCATTTCCGCAATGAGCTCTTCCTTCAGATTGTTGATCGAGGCCAGTATGAGCTCGGAGCGGTCATAGGTGGTTACGATTTTAACCCCCCGCGGCAGAGAGGATTTCATGTCCTTGATTTTTTCCTTCACGCGCTCAATCACATTCAACGCGTTTTCGCCGTGGCGCATCACCACGATACCCCCGACGGTATCCCCCTGCCCGTTAAAGTCTAGAACGCCCCGCCTGATCTGCGGCCCGAGGTTCACCGCGGCTATATCTTTCAGCAGCACGGGAGTTCCTTTGCGATCGGCCTTGACAACAATGCTTTCAATGTCCGCGGTGGAAGTGACATACCCTTTGCCCCGCACCATGAATTCCGTGCCCGCCCATTCGAGCAGTCTGCCGCCGGTTTCATTATTGCTTTTTTTTACTGCTGCCAGCACGTCCATGAGCCCTACCGAGTAACTCTGCAGCCGGGCAGGGTCGACCGTGATCTGATACTGCTTCTGGAAGCCGCCGATGCCCGCAACCTCTGCAACGCCGGGCACGCTTTGCAGGGCATAGCGCAGATACCAGTCCTGATACGTGCGAAGGCTTGCAAGATCATGCGTGCCGCTTGTGTCAACCAGCGCATACTGGAAAACCCAGCCCACGCCCGTGGCATCGGGCCCGAGCTCCATGGTGGCACCGGCGGGCAGGCTGCCCTGCAGCTTTGAAAGGTATTCAAGCACGCGGCTGCGGGCCCAGTACATATCCGTACCGTCCTGAAAAATGACATAGACATAGGAGAATCCGAAATCAGAAAATCCTCGGATCGCCTTTACTTTGGGCGTTCCCAGCAGCGAGGTGATAATGGGATAGGTGACCTGGTCCTCGATGATGTCGGGGCTTCTGTCCCAGCGGGTGTAGACAATGACCTGCGTATCGGAGAGATCCGGTATGGCATCAAGCCTGATTTCCTTCAGGGTATATGCTGCGTAAACAACCGCCGCCGCTACGGTGGTGATGACAAGGAGGCGGTTGCGGGAGGAGAATTCAATGATCCGCCGGATCATGACCACCTCCGGTCGCCGCCTGCAGCGCTGCTTTGAGTGATGATTCGGAATCGATGAGAAAGTTGGCAGATGTCACGACACGGTCGCCTTCCGTAAGTCCCGCTAGCAGTTCATACCAGCCTTTGGCCTTCATGCCTGTCGATACTTCAACAGGCATGAGGTGATTCTCTTCAGCGGCCCTGAATACATATGATTTTGTTCCGGTTCGCAGGACCGCCGATTCCGGTACGGCAAGCCTGTCGCCCAGGCTGTACTGCAGAACCGCGCTGCCCAGCATATCGGGCTTTAGAACGAGCTCAGGATTCTCAATATTCATGCGCGCTTTGAGCGTGCGGGTCTGAGGGTCAAGAAACGGGTTTAAAAAGCGCACCGTGCCCGGGAAGCTTTTGCCTGGCCAGTAGGGCAGGGTGAGCGTCACCGGCATGCCCACGGTTATATAGGGCAGATCAGACTCATAAATATCCGCTTCGGCCCATACCGTGGAAAGGTCTGCTATGACCAGCAGCGGCTCGCCCGGCATTATTTTTTGGCCGGCAAGAACATTTTTTTCGATAACATAGCCGCCTGACGGAGCAAAGAGCTTCAGGTTTTTTTCCGCTTTCCCTGTATTTTCAATACGGGATATCTGTGCATCGGTTATATCCCACAGCTTCAGACGCCTGCGGGCTGCACCTGCCAGACTTGCGGCACCCCGGGAAACGGCCTCGTGCGAGCTGCCCGCCATGTGCCGGGCGGCCGTGATTGCGGTTAAAAATTCCTCCTGCGAAGCAACAAGCTCGGGGCTGTAGATTGAGAGCAGGGGCTCTCCCTTCTTGACTGCCTGACCGGTTACATTCACAAACAGCTCATCAACATAACCCTCTATTTTTGCAGTAACTCGATAGAGCCGCGTTTCATCCGGCACAATGCGCGCCGAGGTGCGAATATCGCGAGAAATGGGCCGTTTTTCAATCGTGCCGAAGGTGATGCCGAGCAGCCGCTTCTGATCGGCGGATACGGTTATGGGGGCAAGGGGCTTGGTCTCATCATGCAGGCCGTCAGCGCCGGAAGGCGTTGCAACCGTGGTTTTTTTCGGGACCAGGTCCATGCCGCAGATCGGGCAGCTGCCAGGCTTGTCAGAGGTTATTTGCGGGTGCATCGGGCAAAGATACAGCGCCCGCTGACCGGATACGGCCTTTCCGCTTTTGGAGGTATCTTTCTGGCAGGAGAGTATTGATGCTGCGGATGCTGCCAGCATGAGTGCCAGGGTTAGCGACATCAGGTGTGTTTTCATGACGTGCTCCAGAATTTATTACAGGAGCGCATGCTTGCGTTAACATACTGCGAGCTGATGCTGTTCCTGCGAAGAATACAATGCAATCAGGAATTCAAGTAACCCCGGAGCAGATATCTCCCGGACCCTGCCCTGCGCGAAGTCGAAGGGGGCGAGATGACTGGTACCTTAAAACAGCTCCTTTCCCACCACAGCCTCCAGCTCTGCAAGGTTCTTCTGGTATTGAGCCCGGGCCTGACTCGCCTGCAGCTCTGCATTGCAGAGCGTGACCTGGCTGTCAAGCAGGGTGAGGAAATCAACTGTGCCAACCTGATAGCCGGCAATAGCCGCGTTGAGCGATTGGTTTGCCTGCGCAATAATGCCGCGTTCGTACAGTTCCAGAAGCTCGGTTTCGCGCTTCTGCCGGGCAGCCAGGTCCCTGATACGATAGGCGATTTCATGTGCCAGGGCGGTATATTCGGCTTTTGCCTGCTCGATCATGTGGTGCGTCTCGGCAACCTTCCTGTTCTGCTTGTTTTTGAACCAGATAGGGATATTGATGCCGAGCATGAGGCTGAATAGGTCGGAGCGCTCAGTGTCTTGATCAAGCTGGTGGATAGTGACAGGAGCCGACCCTGCAGCACCCGTGATGAAGGCAGGATAGGCCTTGCTGCGATGCATGTTTTCCCTCTGGCCATAGGCGCCCGTGATCATCAGTGCGGGCACATAAGATTTTCGGGCGAGTTGGTAATCAGCTTCATTGCGTGCGATTATTTCCTGCAGGCTCAAGAGCGCCGGGTTTGCCGTCTTTGCCGTATCGATAAGCTCGGCCACGTTGAGTGCGACCGTTTTTTGCTCAAGCTGCGGCTCGCCCAGGAGGGGCGCGGAAGGATCGCGGCCAAGCAGCCGGTTCATCTGCGCGGCTGCGGTCGTCTTCTGCTGCTGCAAATCGATAAGGGTCTCGATGAATTTTGACTGCTCGAGCTGAGCCTTGAGCACATCCTGCTGCGCGGCTTTGCCGACGGCATATTGTGTCCCGGCGGTCTTTACGAGCTGCGCCAGAATGCCCTTGTTTTTTTCAGCCGTTTCGATGTGGCGGTTGAGCAGATACAGGTCGAAGTATGTTTTTTTCACTTCCCTGATTATCTGCAGCCTGGTGTAGTCATGCAGCCTGTCGGCGCTTTTTGCCTCCTGAATGGCAATTTTTTCCCGCAGTGATGGTATGCCCGCCAGCGGAATCGACTGGCTGAGAGACGCCTCCTTCATGGTCATATTGATTTTGCTGAAGTCGGCATCGTCTGCCGGCACATTGCGCACGCCGAATTCAAGCCGCGGATCATCCCATGCTTTTGCCTGCGGCGGCCGCTGCCACAGGGCGTCTCGTTTATTTTTCGCTGCTTCTATGTCGGGGTTGGCCTGCAGAGCTTCGGCAATGAGTTCATCGAGATTGAGCACAGCATCTGTGTGTGCGGCTGCAGTATTCTGCGCGCAGCTTGCTGAAGCTGCATTTCCAAGCAGTACACTCAATAAGATACAGAAAAAGACCAGCCCTTTTTTCATAGTATCCTTTTTTTGAGTAATGTAGTTATATTGCGATGGGTTAGGGTTAAAAAATGCTAACATTTACTATATAATATAAAAAATAAAAAAAGCTACTACTCAAAAAAAATTTTTTTCAGTTAGCCTGTTATAAAATAAGAAAAATGAAAGAAAGACGTATCATTAAGCATGCTATCCGGACCTGTATGTTGCTGCATTGTTATGATATAAAATAAATAAGCTTACAATAGTGAAGCGAATAGGGGGCTCCATGGAAAAGAGGCTCAGCGTTGAAGGCATGACCTGCCGGCACTGCGTCAAGCGCGTCACGAAAATAATCGAAAAAAGCCCTGGTGTATCAGGCGTTCAGGTGAGCCTTGAAAACAAAGAGGCGTTATTTATCTATGATCCGGTTGTTACCAATGTGCCGGACATTGTGAAAGCCATAAATGATTTCGGTTTCACAGCAGCAGAGAAGGTATGAGTGGGGGAGAAGTCGGAATCCAGAATCCAGTAGCCAGAAGCAAACATAAAAATAAATTTCTTAATTAATATTAGGTAAACCCCCAGCTCTGCTGGGGGACTCCAAGAGTTTGACAGTTGCGGGAGTATGCAGAGGTACTTTGGGAAAAATGATTGATG
>JAFGCP010000378.1 GCA_016932595.1 Deltaproteobacteria bacterium | reverse complement strand
CTGTTTGTCCTTTTTTTCGGGTCGAGATCATCGATACACTGAGGTGATTTGCACACCAATTCAGGAGGGCGCATGAAAAAGCACCAAACGATCCAGGGCTTATTTCTGCTACTGATCATGGCCATACTCTGTATGCCGCTGTCATGTGTAAAGAAGGAAAAGATCGGGGTTATCTATATCCTTCATGGCGGCATGGATGAGTATAATCCGCAGTTTTTATGGGATGCATCGGTGCATCAGTTTTCCTTCGACCAGAACCACCCCGTCTATACGTTGATAATCTGGGATTCAGCCTGGTGGCCAACGGTGTTGACATCTGAGGAGTCTGTTAAGTTTATCAGGAAGTATGCGTTTGAATACGAGCGCATTGGCGGAACCGATCCCTTCCAGAAGCTTTCCGATAAACAACTGTCCGATATGAAAGCCGCCCTGAACAAGAACAGAGAGGGTCTTAAATTTGAAGTTGAGGTTGCCTCATGGATGGCAGGAGACCGCCCGGGAAACTATCCCTATCCACGGTTTCTGTACAACGGCCCCGGGGGCAAGCCTGATAAATGCACCTACTGCGGCGAAGGCGAAGCCGGGGGGCCATGGGCTGGCTGCGATCCGGAGCGCTACAATATTGACGGACCGGTAGAGCGCCTTTTGAAAAAAGGGGTGTCCCGCATTATTGCCATTGACATGGCCGTTGGAGGAGTGCGCTTTTACAAGCCCTTTGACGTTGTTCAGATGACAAAACGGGCAATGCGGAATTATGACAACGGTAAAGGAACAACGGTACCGCTCCTGTGGGTTAACGATTACGGCAATGTAATGGAGCGCTCCTATCCCCTGGAGCCCGAGGGCTGGACTGCCTTTTCGCCTGCACCGCCCACGCTGGACAGCCATGTTGTATTAAACGGAAGCCCCAATCCTGTTGCCGAAGATCCTGATTTGGCGCTTCTGCATGTAGAGGGAATAGAAGCAGGTATGTCTGGTGCTGTCAATGACGAGGACACTGCCGTGCTTTTGTTCAACCACGGTCTGTTCCGTGAGGCCCGGCGCTATTTTGATCCGAAAATAGATGACACCGTGGCGCTGAACAAAAACATCAAGGCCCTGATGCTTGAGCGGCATCCTGAAATACATCCCGATAATATCATAGGCGCCTTTGGCGGCGTCAGGGAGATAAATCCTGCAAACAATATTTATGAGCGCACACGGGAAATGCGCGGTGAAGACCTCGCGCACAGCTACCTGCATGAATCCGCACAGGACATGCCGGGCGACGAATGGGGCTATCGGTACTGGGATGCCCTTGAATATCTCAAAAACAGGGGGGTCAAGCACATTGTGGTCAGCTTTCCGCAGGTTGTAACCGATTCCGTTCTTACATCAGTTGAGTACTATAATCAGATCGGAAAAGAGATCGGGACAAAGACGTGGCTCTACTCCGGCACAGGTGATTTCGAGACCTATCCAGGGGTTGGGCATCCTTTTGCTGATTACTGGGGAAACTGGGTGGATACGGACTGCGGAGGTGAAGCATGCTGTTTTGAAATGGGAGGGTGCGACGACGGCAGGCCCTATCCTCCGCCGCGCCAGCAGCCCATAGATCAGGCCCGGCAGGACATGGATCCTTCTCTGGCCTATGATCTGAGCGATTATGGCCACCTCGGCTATGACCCGGTAATAGGGCCGCCCGACCCGAACGCTCCGGTTCAGGAGCAGTATACGGGGACCTGGTCGATGTATGTTCCGCCCGGCGTTGATCCGAAGATGGGGAAGCTGCTTGCAAAACATGTGCTCAACGCGGTGATTAATCCCATGGTATATATTTCCAACGGCGAAATTGAAAAAATTACCGATAAACAGAGCATAACCTGGAAGGCGAACGTGGCAGGCGGCTACCCTGATTACCAATATGAATGGTCCATAAAGAAGGATGGTGCAGCAGACTGGACAGCAGCGGGTGACAACAGTGCGTCCTGGACATGGACCCCTGCTTCAGGTGCCGCCGGGACATATGCAATTCGGTGCAGGGTGACCGATTCTAAAACACATACCGGCGAGGTTATCTGGAAAGGGTTTGTTGTTTCCGGTTTGTAATAAAAAAAACACTGTATTTGAGGAGATCATTATGCAAAAGGGAAGGATACTCAAGGGCGTATCGTGTGCCGCGCTGCTCTGCGTTATGGTTGTGACTTTTCAGCAATGCAAGCCAAAAGAGCCGCCATTAAAGTCAATCCCCATGCAGATCGTTTCGGGGATTCCCATCTGGGTTGCCGGGGACAATGATACCGCAAGCCCGGATACCATCAAAGGCAGGGACCAGCTGGTTGACGCGCTGGATGCGGCCTTTGCCCGCGTTCTGGACAGCGGGAAATTCAGGGAGATCATTAACAGCGACCCGGTTGCCGGGCCGCTTGTCATCAACATCGGGGACTGCTATCCAAGAATAACGGATGACGGGGTTGAAATTTACCCGTTTCCTGAAAATCCAACAGGGGTTCTTGCAACCATACTGGCCGGCAAAAGGATCAGATTGGGTCTGTTCGATGTAGTGAACACGCCGGGAACTTTTCATGTTTTTGATGATTTTAACCCCACTCTCATGCGGGCAATTATCGATGAGCTTGGCAAGGGATACGGCATCCCCCCTTCTCCCGATCCGGGCGCAATCCAGATAGTCCCGGTCCTGATATGGCCGCCGAGCAGCAGTTTGGTTTTTACCGGATTGAATAACGGCGACTATGACATTACCGACTTTCTCGGGGCGCTGGGAGCAACGGCGTCAGTCAACGGGGTAGAGGCCAGACGCAGGAAACTGGCACGTTTCACCTGCACTGCCTTTGGCACCCCGTGGTACATTCATGTACGAAATGATTCAACATACAAAACATTCGATGATGTCGTGGCGGACACTACCGCTGACATATGCGTGGGGCAGCTTTCCGCACGGCTCTCAGAGGACTATTTTAAAAACGCCAAAAGCATAACGCAGGTATTTGAAGAAGATGACCTGGTAAAGTGCAGCGAGGGGGTCATGGACGGGACCTACGATGCCTATCTGCACTTTGACCCTGTGCCGTATTGCGACAATGCTACCGGTAGAGCCGGGCAATAGATACCGCCGCTTTGCGAATCAGCACATGATTTGACAAAAGGCCGCGGGAGCACCTGCGGCCTTTCTATTATCAAACGGATAAATTCCCCTTACACTTTGGAAAAAGCAGGATAGCGCGCTCTATCTATATCAGACGAACGCACAACATCACCTCCAACAGACGGGGGCTGAATATGCCTTATAACAATCCATATACATTTCGGATACGATCGAACATTGATAAGTGTGCTGCCATCTGGTCATATGTCAAAGCCGATCTCGAGTATCCCGGACTGCGCACCGTGCCGCAAAATCCTGCTAGCTTAGCATCGAAGGCCGCCCTTAAAACTGAGGCTCCGCCGCCCCTGTGCAGCGCCCGGGCCTCAGCGGGTTTTTCTCCTTAAAAAATCCATGCACGATTCTCTGCCTTAGTATATATTAGAGGTAGGTGTTGTGTTTCTAACCTGGACAGGAGGGAAGGTCTATGTCGAGGCAGACACTTTTCAGACAGCAGAAAAAGATAGAGGTTCTGAACAAAATTTCGGCCTCTGTCGAAGGGGGAAGGAAAAATAAATTCAATTATCTGAAAGCCCATCGCTTTGGCTTGGAGAGGCCCGTCAGGGGCTTTTCAACCGAACGCGGCATGAGCCGGTTTCAGATACATGATTACCGGACGCTGCTCCGAAGGAGCAATCAGGAGCACTGACCTGCGCGCAGGCGGGCTTTGATGATATAAACAACCACGGGTTGAAGCTAGTAGTGTATCACACGCATTTTACAGTTACGAGAGAAGAACAGGGGTGTTTTTTTTATTAGAGCATAGATAGTGAGGGCATGATATGAAGAGCATCTATGGTATGATAGCCGCCGGTTTCCTGCTGTGCTGCCTCGCAGTTCCGGGCAGTGCCCAGGCCGGGGATACACAGGGCGCCGCAGGAAAAAAAGCTCCGGCCCGCGCAACGGGGAGCCTGGGGTCCGGGAGCATTACCGGGCCAGTACCTGTTGGCGCAATGGGGAAAACGCCGGTTGGCGCTACCGGACAAGTACCGGTTGGCGCAGCAGGGAGCCTTGGTTCGGGGGGCGTTAGCGGGCCAGCCCCGCGAGGCGTCATGAGAAGGGTCTATACGGGCCGTACCAACGATACCAATGAAGAGGAAGAGTACGAGGACGACTGAATAATCCCCCGGCAGCCCATCCGCTCAGCCGCAGGCTGCGGTTGAGGTCAGACACGGGATGAAAATGCCGGCCCGTTTTTTTGAACGATACATATCATGGGAGGCACCTCCTTGTGATAACCGGTTGCATGCCGGCGTGGAAATCACAGCTTTCACGTATTTTTTTGGTGTTATGCATTGCCGCAGGCTGGCAAAACGGATGGGCTGCTGAAGACAAAGCCAGCCTTGGCGATTCCGTTTGCATGGAATATGCCCCCCCTGCAGGGCCGGTAGCCTGGAGCCTGCTTGCCCAGCAAAAAGTTGAAAATTATTCTGAAAAAGCCCTGGGAGCAGAGAAGATCATAGCAATTCTCCAGAGCAGCAAAAAAGATTTTTTGAAGTCAAAGCCAGCCATTCAAGACGGAAAAATTTATATTCAGATCTATATCCCCGCCATTGCCGAGCGGGGCTCTTCCTATGATGAAATCTGGTGCAAGCTGAAAACCGGGGACGCCATCACCGAGGCTGCTGTGGCTGGCCCGCCGCAGGGCGAGCCTTGCAGCTGTATGGTCATGAACCAGGCAGCCATCGATTGGGCCTTAAAGAATGCGCCGGAGGGAGTTCGCAGCGCCTATGAAAAAAAAGGCATGCGCATCGCCTTCCTGCCTGACCAGCAGTACAGCAGGGGCGACCAGTGGGTTGAATCCTCCGTGCGCGTGGAGCAGGACAGCGGCAGCCGGGTGACCGTGCAGGCCACGTCGCTGCGCACGGCCGGCTGGATTCCCCGGCTGGGCGGCAATCAGTACTGCAAGCTCCTGTCGCCCCGTGGTGCTGTAGAGCTTGTCAGCTGCCTGGCCGACATGTGCGACCCGGCCGTCAGGCAGGCCGGCGTTCCCTACATGGTTCAGGAAGCCGGAACCGGCCCCTGCCTGGAAGGCAGCAAGTATGCCTTAAATGTTGGGGAGGATGCGGTTGATGTTTATGTGCCCGGGGCCGGGCCGGGAACGCTGCTTCCGGCTGCGATTTTTTTGCAGGGGGCAAAATGCGACAAGCGGTTCTACAGCAACTACGCAAAGCTGGTTGCAAGCTACGGTTTTGTGGTCGCCATTGCCAACCATACCAGCCTGCTCGGGAAAAATTTTACGGAACAAAAGGTGTTCAACGGTGTGTGGGATTTTCTGAAAAGCCAGAGCCGTCAGGCCTCGTCACCGCTGTATAAAAAGCTGGACACGCGCCGCGTCGCCCTGCTGGGCCATTCCTATGGCGGGGTGGCCTGCATCGGGAGCATGCAGAGCACGTGTTCTCTGCCAACCTGCATAGGCTTTTCCTATGAAGCGCCCAAAGAGCTTGGTGCGGTCGTTGTGTACGGAACGCATACCAAATCGCCGATGAGCGGAAAATTCATGGAGGTCACTACCCGGGGCATACCGGTTCTTTATATAAACGGCGACCGCGACGGCAAAGCAGCTTCAGCCGATACGCTCACGACGTTTCGCGAGAAGACCAGCGGCGGGCCGAAAGCTTTTGCCGGCGTGCGCGGCGCCAACCATTACGGCATCACCGATGTAAACAATCCGCCCGGCGGCGACAGCGATCCCCGCGCGTCCACCCTGCCGCAAAAGGAGGCCAATCTGGCCATAGCCCGGGTCAGCGGCATGTTTCTTCGGGCATATCTGTATAATGATGCCGCCGCGCGAAACTATATCTATACGGGCGAGGGCCGCAATGATACCGCTGTTTCACTAGAGACGAAGTGAGTGCGGATTAATACTAGAGCTAGCGGAAATGGTGTGAAGCAAAAAAGGTATGGGAAGTGAATCTTCACTCCTGTGGGGAATGGTGCTTGGTTCTTTCGGGCTCGGCTATTTCATCTATGGAAAAAAACAGAAAATGATTATGGCGCTCATCTGCGGCATGGCGCTGATGGTGTATCCGTATTTCATCTCCAATGCGATTGCCCTGGTGTGTATCGGCATAGCGCTTTTGGTTTTTCCCTGGTTTGTACGATATTGAAAAAAGCCCCAGCCGGGCCTGGCTGACCGTTTTGCCTGCCTTCAGCTTCTCTCGGAAAAAACATGATTTGAGCCCTTTCAGTAGACAAAACAAAGGGAGCTTGGCTTTTCGTAAACGCTCTTAGCCACCTGGTTGCCGGATCATTTTAGCAGTTGGTAGGGCGGGTGCAACCCGCCAATGAACAATAAAGCCCGCAGGTTGGGTTGAGGGATGTAAGTCAACCGCCGCTGCTACAGCCTGCCAGCCATATGCAGAATCATTTCGGCCGGCGGGATTATTTTTATGCTAAGATGTTTGGGCGTTTTGTAGTGTTTTATATTGCCGGTAACAAGGCCGGCGACACGGGCTGCGATGGCTACTTCAAGAAATTTTTCATCCTCCGGATCGGGCAGTGCAAACCTCAGGGGCTTTGCGGCCACGGGAATCCCGGATGCTTTTATTTCGTCAATAAGATTTTCCGCATCCGCATCGTCAAACTGAAATTTTTCATATTGCAAAACCAGCCTGTACTCATCAATGATTCTTGCGTCATAGCACACTATGATATCCCCGTCGGCCACAAGCAGAACGATCTGGCCGGGCGCGCCATGCGGGTTCAATAGTTCTGAAACCAGCACATTCGTATCAAGGACTATATTCAGGCTTTATTTCCCCGCCGCACGGTAGCAATGGCTTCGTTGATCTCTTTGAGCGGCAGTTTATCAAGGCCCGAGCGTACCGATTGATCCTGCATGCTGTTTACCGGCACCACAGCAACCGAGCGCCGTATAGCCATGAGGGTTTCTTCCAGATTGGTCTCGGACACCGCAGATAATACTGCGATGGGCTTACCGTTTGACGTTATGATCATTTGGCGTTCTGTTTGCAGTTTTTTCCAAACCGTTGACGATTTGCCCCGCAGATCCCGCACAGTGACGAATTGCATAGTAGTTTCTCCTGTACATTATTGTCACCTGATAGTGTCCGCAATTGGCACTCATTTGTCAACAGCTGGTAGTGCGGGTGCAAACCCGCCAAAATTAAATCAATGCCACCATACAGATGGTTAACAAATATGAGCCTCTGTTTTTATTGTGAGTTGTCTAAAATAATTGATTTTCGATAATGGCAAAATCAAAATGACGGGTTTGCACCCGACCTACAAACTAGAGGCGTTTGAGCGGTTTATTTTTCTGACGATCGCCAAGCGCCGTCTCAAACGTAACAGGATTGCGGGCGCAATGGAAAAGACCATATATAACGATAGTTCGCTTTTCGATCCGGTAATAGATTGCATAGGGAAATCTTTTGAGTAGCCGTCGTCTGAAATCTTTATAGACCTTTGTGTATACGAGCGGATTTTTTTGCAGATCGCCTGCGCATGCATAAAAAATTCTGAGAAATTCTTCTCCAAGCCCCATGGATTTTTTTTCGTACCACAGGAATGCCTCAAAAGAATCATCTTCGACCGCATTAAGGAAGGAGAGAGAATAATTCATTTTCTTCTCTCAATGCGTTCCTGCAGTTCATCAAGCGTTAAAAGTTGTCCTGGTGCGTCAAGATGTCTCTTCAGTCTTTTATCAAGCTCTGATTTATGGCTTTCAGGAACAGGGATCTCGGAATCATGAATTGCGATGGTGTCCCATAACTCTTCAAGAAAAAGAATCTTTTCCGGTATGGTTAATTTATTGATTTCAGAAATTTTGGCTGTCTGCATAGTTATATTCCTTGAATTAAAAACTTTTGATGTCAGCAATACATAAAAGTATAGGAAGCAAGTATTTGAGTGTCAATCAAAAAGTCTTGTAGTATCTATTGCAGCCCATTGTGCTGCGGCCTGATACTCATGTCCTTTTAAACCGCCGTTCAAGCTCCTGCCGTGTAATGATAAAGAAGGTGGGCCTGCCGTGGGGGCAGACATGGGGGTTTTCGGCTGCGCCGAGCCGCTTTACCAGATGCTCCATCTCGGGAATGCTTAACGCCTTTCCCGCTTTGACAGCATAGGTCTTGCAGGCAAGAATTGCGGCAAGCTCCTGCAGGCGGCTCTCGAATGCTTTTGACGCATGGTCATCCATCAACTCATGGAGCGTATCCCGCACCACAACCGCCGGATCAATGCCCGTCATGCAGGCAGGCACGGCATCGATTGAATAGCTGCCTCCACCGAGATTGTTGATGCCGAAGCCGAGCCGCTGAAAGTAGTCAACGCTGCCTTCCATGATAGGCCCTTCATGTATGCTCAGATGCAGCGTTGCCGGGAAAATTATTTTTTGCGAAGCATTTGTATTTTGCACCAGCACGGACAGCAGTTCTTCGTACAAAATACGCTCATGGGCCGCATGCTGGTCAAACACGGCAATCTCCCCGTCTTTTTCCGCAATAATATACATGCCCAGTACCTGGCCGGTCACCCTGACCGAATCGAACGGATGCGCATCAGCGCGCTGACGGCTGATGGCCTCTTCGAGCAGAATGGCAGCAGGCGGCCTTTTGCTCCAGGCCCCTTTTTCTGCGGGATCAGCTGGTGTATCCTGCGTATGCCATGCCGCCGCTTCTTCACGCAGCGAGTTGAAACTTAAAGCAGGCCTGCTGTCGAAGGCCCGTTCCCGCGGCATATCCTGCGGTATGCGGCTGGATGGTTCTTCAAGAAAAAAGCCCTTGCCCTGCAGCTCTTTTTTTATCGCCTGGACGATAAGGTCCTGAAAATAGCTTTCCGTACGGAGCCGAACCTCGCGCTTGGCCGGATGCACATTTACATCGACAAAATCGTGCGGGATGTCGAGAAACAGGAAGGCTACCGGGAAACGGCCGCGGGGCAGAAATTCGGCATAGGCGCGGGTAAGGGCCATGCTGAGCCCTGCCGACTGAACGGGCCTGCCATTGATGAAAAATTTTTGACCGGTGCGGTTTACGCGTGTTGTGTCGGGGGCGCTTACATAGCCAGTAAGTTTGAAATCGGTTTTGTCGATGCTGACGCGGTACAGTTTTTCTGAAAAGTCTTGAGAATACAGCTGGCCGATGCGCTCAAGAAGGCCCGCGCATGCCGGGTAGTCGGCAACAAGGTCATTGTTGCGGCGCAGGGTAAAGGAAACTGCGCTGCGGGAAAGGCAGATGGTCATGAAGACCTCGGCAATGGCATTGTATTCGGCCGGGTCTGATTTTAAAAATTTCCGGCGCGCAGGCGTATTGTAAAAAAGATCTGCAACCTCAAGTGTGGTGCCCGGTTCCGCCACGCACTGGGTTTCCGACTCGACAATGCCGCCTGCGGTTTTAATAATGGTTGCGGCGTCATCGCAGGGCCTGCGGGTGATGAGCGTCAGGCGCGATACCGAGGCTATGCTCGGCAGGGCTTCGCCCCGGAACCCCAGTGTGGCGATGCGCTCAATATCATCGGCATCGGCTATTTTGCTTGTTGCATGCCGCAGCAGGCAGGTGCGGGCATCGTCGGCGTCCATGCCGCAGCCGTCGTCTTTTACCCTGATAAGCCCCTTGCCGCCATAGCCCGCCCATACGGCTATAGACCGCGCTCCTGCGTCAAGCGAGTTTTCAACCAGCTCCTTCACTATGGAAGCGGGGCGCTCTACGACTTCGCCGGCGGCGATTTTATTGGCAACAATTTCCGAGAGGACGCGTATAGTGCCCATAAGTTATTTGTCCACCAGTTTCCAAATGTTTTTGCGAAGGGCTACACTGCGCTGCAGCCGCTCACGGCAGATACGCACAAACTGCCCGTCGTCGCTATAGGCGCGCAGGAAAAGGTCCGCATCTTGTTCATACACGGGCACACCTTTGCCGGCAAGCTTTATCATGGACCTGCAGAAGCGGACTATGTTTGCCGTTCGCCGGCTATGGCTCAACAGGTCAAAGCGCCGCGACTTATCCCAGTCGATAATGTAGAGGCTTTCGGGTTTTGCGGTATCGACAAGTATGTTTTTCATGTTCAGATCAGCGTGAAAAAACCCCCGGTCGTGCATGAGCCGGGCTGCAGCGGCTGCTCGCTCAAGCACGGCCTGCTTATCCTCAGAAAAACTCCCTGCAGCCGAGCGGCCGCGCAGATAGGCCGGCAGATCGATGCATTCGGGCAGCTCTCTGGTAAAAAGAAAACAGCGGTAGAGCGGGCCTGCCGCTTTGATGCTGACCGCGGCAAGAACCTCCACCGTGGGAATGCCGCAGCTCGCGGCTTCAACGGTTATGGCAAGCTCGCGAAAGGCCCGCTCCCCGTCAAGATACAGGCCGCGGTTTATGAACCGCATGAGCCCGCCGCGCAGATACCGCCGCGCCATCATGCGCTCACCCGGAAAACCGTTTACCGGCAGTGATGGCACAGAGCCCCTGCCGGAGGGCGCAGGCAATGCCGCTGCAGAGCGCAGCAATTTTTCAGGATCTTCAATTCCCTGGCCGAGCAGGCAGTCGCAGTAGCGCTCATGCAGGGCAATGGCCGCGCGGCCTTTTGTTGTCAGCTTATATCCCTGGGGCAGGACAAACATTGCATGCATCCTTACAGTTCAATCATGGCAGCCACCATGTTTCCGATGGCAAGGCATGAGGTGAGGCCCGGCGACTCGATGCCGATGAGGTTAATGAAGCCCGGCAGCCCCTTATCAGCCTCATGGCGGATGATAAAGTCCCGGGCCGGCTCATCGGGCGCCTGCAGCTTGGGCCTTATGCCCGCTGTGTCCGGCTGCAGGTCATCGCGGGAGAGAAACGGCAGATAGTCCTTTATGCCGTCGTAAAATTCCAGGGCATGGCCCGGATCGACATCATAGTCAAGCCCGTCAACATAGAAGGCATTGGGCCCCAGCTTTGTCATGCCGTCAAGTGATTTTGTCACATGAATGCCAAGCCCCAGCAGGTCCTTGTATGGCGGCGGGTAGACAAGATGTTCGACCAGATGTCCCTTGGACATGGGTATGCGAAAATATTCACCTTTGCAGTAATAGAGTCGGTAGCCTGCTCCGGCGGTATCAATGCCGGCATATGCGGCAATAGGTTCCGCGCCGAGGCCTGCGCAGTTGACCACCCAGGAGCTGTGCAGATCATCCTTCGTTCCGTCGGGTCCGTAAAAGCGCACAGCATACCCATCGGCTGCCCTGTCGATGCCGATAACTTCATGGCGGCAGGCAACAGTCGCGCCCTGCTGCGCAGCGCACCAGGCAAGCCTGGCCGTAAGGCAGTGAGAGTCGATAATGCCGGTGGTGGGCGACCAGACAGCGCTTATGGCCTTCACATGGGGCTCAAGGGCTTGCACCTGCCTGCGGTCAAGCAGCTCAAGGTCGTCAACGCCATTGATCCTGCCGCGGTTCATCAGATCAGTAAGTGTGTCGGCCTCATCAGGGCTTTTGGCGACAATCAGCTTGCCGATGCGGCGGTGGGGAATATCCCAGCGCCGGCAGAACTGATAGAGCAGGGTTTTGCCCTCAACGCAGAGACGCGCCCTGAGAGAGCCGGCGTCGTAGTAGATGCCGGCATGGATTACTTCACTGGAGCGGCTCGATGTTTCCTGCCCGCATGCGCTGTTGCGCTCAAGCAGCACAACTGACCGGCCTGGAAACCTCCGTGCCAGTTCAGCGGCAACGGCAAGCCCCACGACGCCGCCGCCGATAATAATACTGTCTACGGTCTGCATACCTGCAACCCCCGCCTCGGTGACACCGGAAACGAGGCTATCACAGAAGCCTGCTGCGGGGCAACAGGAAGATAGAAAGGGCATTGACCGACAGTGCTTGCGCCTGTTAAAAACCTTGAATGATTATTTCTTGTTATATATACTTACAGGGTAAGCTGCAATAAACCCTTTCAGGGAGCCGAGGCATGCTGCAGAAAAAAACCATTATAGCTCTGAGTGCGGGCACAGCCTTCGTGCTGCTGTATATCATCAACATGCTCTACTTTTCTTTGCTGCCTGAGTATTTTACTGTTGATCACAAGACTGGTTCCCGCCCGGGCACGGCGTTCATCACTACGACGATAAGCCTGATGGATAATGAGCTCACTTTCAGCAGCGGCGGCTGGCTTCCCAATGACACGGCCCTGTCGCCCACCTGGCTGCTTGATAATAAACAAAATTTTCAGCTCGGCGTGCTTGAAGTGGCGCGCTACAATACCCGCGTGCTGCGCGACGGCCTGTCGCGCCAGCGCAGCACCGACGCCATCGATGCCGACTGCGACAAGGCTTTCACCAGCTTTAGCAATGATCCTTACAAATGGATATTCCCCAGCGCCGAGGGCAAATACCAGGAAGGCATTCAACGCCTTGAAAATTACCGGCTCCATCTTGAATCCGGAAGCGCGTATTTTTATCCCCGCAGCGATAATCTTATTCAGCTGCTGGAACAGTATGCCTCGCTGCTCGGGGGCGTGAATACCCGCCTGCTGAATGCCTCGCGTACGCGATCGACCACTTCTGATAATGCCTCTGAGACTGCAGGTATGCCCCGGTATGCACGGGTGCCATGGCTGAAAATCGACAATGATTTTTACTTTGCCCGCGGCGTGGGGTATGGCTTATATCAGATGTTTAAAGCCGTACGGGTTGATTTTATGCAGGTTTTGAAAGACAAAAACGCCGATGTCATCATAGCTGAAATTATCGCCTCCCTTGAGGAAACCGCCTTTGATCCGCTGGTGGTCACCAATGGGGGCAAAAGCGGCATATTTGCAAGCCACAGCAGCAATCTGCGCGTCTTTCTGGACGATGCGCGGCAGAAGATCAATTCTCTTATCAATATCCTTGCTCAGGGCTGACGGCCTGCGCGGCATTTCCGTTGACACCCGGGCCGGCCTTCGCCTATACTTCATACTTTGCTGACAAACACCACTATGTAGCAGCATGAAGCCATGACTGAAAAAAAAGGACATGAAGACCCCCTCCAGTTTGCCGCTCTGGTTGCCCATCAGCTGCGCTCTCCTGTTGGCGCGGCTGCGTCGCTGCTCAAGACCATACTGGGCGAGTATGCGGGCCGCCTCAATTCAAAGCAAAAAGATCTTGTGTCACGGGCAGACAGGCGCATCGAGGAGGCCCTTGATGCCGTAACCAGGATGCTGGCCATTGTGCGGCCGGAAACAAGCGGCGGCGATGGCAACTCCATATGCGAAGCCGCGGCCGTTGTGCGCCGCGTGCATCAGCAGTTGACCGAGGAAGCCCGTGGCCGCCATATAGCCCTGAGCCTTGATATTCAGATAGAGCCCGCCTATATCCGCATAGCCGAATCCGGTTTTGCCGAAGTGCTTAATGCCCTGGTGAACAATGCCCTGAAATACACACCCGATAATGGCAAGGTTCGCCTGACACTTGTTTCTTCGTGTCAGAATGATAGCATCTGCATTTCAGTGGTTGATTCCGGCCTTGGTGTGCCCGATGACCAGCGCGAAAGGATATTCGAGCCCTTCTACCGCTCGGCAAGCGTTCAGAATACGACCCTGCCGGGCGTGGGCCTCGGGCTTGCCTTTGTCAAGGCCGTGGTTGATGCCGCCGGCGGCAGAATTTCGGTGCAGAAGGCCGACCTCGGCGGGGCTGAGTTCTCCATGGTGCTGCCCCGTATCGCCGATGACCAGGTCCCGAGGGAGTCGGAGCTGTTTGACCAGGACCGCATGAAGGTGGTCATCATCGGGGGCGTTGCCGCGGGGCCCAAGGTTGCATCAAAGGTCATCCGTCTCCAGCCTGAAACCGCCGTTACCATCATTGAGCGGGGTGATTTTCTCTCCTATGCGGGCTGCGGCCTTCCCTACTATGTTTCGGGCGTCGTGAAGGACCAGAAGGAGCTCATGAGCACGCCTTTGGGGTGTGTGCGCGATCCGGTTTTT
>JAFGCP010000377.1 GCA_016932595.1 Deltaproteobacteria bacterium | reverse complement strand
GTTTTAATAGAGGCGGAAGCAAGCTGCAATCTTCACGGCAGCAAGGGACCGGCACAAATAACAATTATGTCTCCAGGCGCGAAAAAATAATCAGCAGGCTGGTGGGTACAGCACTGCGGCGCTGAAGAATCAAAGAGGGCGCGGCGCCAATACCCTATAAAATAGTATTAACGCCGTCCCTGCTTACCACGCAATAACTGCTGCAGCGTCCCTGCAGCAGTTATTTTCCGCGCCATAGCACTGGTGCCGGCACACACTTTGCAGCACCCTTCGGCATTTGCCGAACAGCTCATCTGAAAGCAAGCGGGATTCGGGTCAGGAAGACTGGTCGTCTGATTTCTTTTCATCACCCCGAACTTTTTTTTCAATTTTTTCCAGAGAGTCCGCCATCTTGCTTCTAAGATTTTCCGTGGACAGGTGAAGGTCGTCGATTTTACGCTTCAAATCATCGACAGACCCCCCGCTTTTTTTATACGCCATACAGGCCGCTATCAGCGCGATTATTGAAACAACAAGTGCTAGCGCATTCATCATATGCTCTCCTTTTCCGGATATGGTTTTATTACACATTTTTACTCAGGAAGCGCTTGCTTTCAGCGCCTTTTTACGCACTTTCAGCAGTTTGAAAAAACCCCCGAGAATAAAACCCGAAAAAAAAGTTATCAGCAGAATAAGGCATGCGGACATTGAAACAGACCAGAAAAGAAAAGTAATCTGCATAACAGCGGTGTTCTGAAAAATAAAAAAAACCGTCAAAATAAACAGCATAATAAAAAAGATGATTTTAATGCTTCGCATACTGTGTCCCTCCTGCTGTACCGCCTCCGGCAGAACCGCTATTTTCCGAAAAGGCCTGAGCCGCGGCACTGCCCTTGAAAGAAAAAAACAGCGCAATAGCGCAACATTTCCCTCTGCGCCCCATCCGGAACGCCTCTTTCTGGTTAAAAGTATAGAACAAAAACAGCTGCGCGCAAGGCATGATATAGCTGTACTGCCCAACTTTGAACGTGTATAAAAAAAAATATGCTGTCATTCTCGATGCGCTGCTTGACTTTTAACATAGGAGAATGACATTACATGACTTTTCAGTCACAATCGAAGGAGAAGTATCCGCATGCACATAGCTATCATCAGTATTTTAATAGCATTGAACGGCCTTTTTGCCCTGGCTGAGATCGCGATTGTATCCTGCAAGAAAATCAGGCTGGGGCATGCTGCAGAACTGGGCAATACGCGGGCAAAAACCGTTCTTGCGCTTCTGGAGGACCCGGAACGGTTCCTGTCGGCAATACAGGTGGGTATAACGCTGATCGGCATTGTTTCAGGAGCCTATAGCGGTGTTGCGCTTGCCGAAGACCTGCGGCCCTCTATAGCTCGCATTGAAGCACTGGCGCCCTATGCCCATCAGATTTCCATGGTGCTGCTGGTCGTTGTCATCACATTTTGCTCTATTGTTTTCGGAGAGCTCATTCCCAAAACAATCGCCATGAGCAATCCCGAGCCTATCGCTTTTTTTCTGGCCCCTTTTATCTCGGCATTCACCAGAACAGCCTATCCCGTTATCATACTGCTGTCGGCGACAACCCGGCTGGTGCTGAGGGCATTTCGCATACGGCAGGAGGCTGAGCCGCCGCTCTCCGAAGAGGAGCTGCGTGTCATGATTAAAACGGCGGGCAGGCAGGGAGTTCTGCAGCAGGAGGAAATGCAGCTCCATGAAAATCTGTTTCTGCTCTCCGATAAAAGGGCGCTTCATATCATGACCAATCGCACGGCAGTCGACATACTGGATATTGCCCGGCCCTGCGGTGAAATAGAGCAGACAATTCGGGAAAGCATGCATTCCTGCTTCCCCGTGTATGAACAATCGCTGGACAATATTATCGGCGTGCTCCGGGCAAAGGATTTTTTTGCAGGGTACTGCGACCCGGCATTCGACCCTCGCACGATACTGATACGGCCGGTCTTTCTTCCGGAAAGACTGACGCCGCTGCAAATAGTCAAAATTTTCAGAGAGGCAAAAAACTATTTCGGCATCGTTGTGAATGAATACGGTGCTTTTGAGGGCGTGCTGACCCTGCATGATCTTATCGAGCATGTGCTGGGGGATCTGCCTGATGAGGGAGAAGACCAGCGCCACATTGTGACTATGACCGATGGCGCGCTGCTGGTTGACGGCAGCACACCGCTGTTTGACATTATGGAGGCGCTGCACCTGGACATGCCTGATGGGCAGCATGAAAAATTCGTTACCATTGCCGGGTTTGTATTCGACCGGCTGCAAAACATACCTGTCGAAGGGGCCAGCCTTACCCTTGGGGACTTTCTGCTCGAAATCGTTGATATGGATGGCCCGAGAATTGACAAAATAATGATTCGAAAAAAACCGCAGCCTGCCCCCCTTTAATTGAACGCTGCATGCGGAAAAAGCCCGGATTTCTTATTCCCGGAAGAAGGCTGCGCGCTGCTCTACAAACTCCTTTTTTCAATCTGCTGGATAAGGTCGTTGAAAATAAATACATGAAACGGCAGAAACAGATACCAGTACATCTTCCCCCAGAAACTCCGGGCCTGAAAATACGCATGAACCGAGAGAACATGTGCCGGGGATTTCGTGTCGGGCGTAAGGGTAAACTCAAGCCATGCCCTGCCCGGCATTTTCATCTCTGCCCGCAGCAGGAGCCGCTCGTTCTCCCTGAGGTCTTCAACCCGCCAGAAGTCTATGACATCATTGATGCGCAGCGTGGTGTGGCTTCTGCGCCCTCGGGATACGCCCACACCCATTAAAATCCGGTCGCACCAGCCGCGAATCCGCCAGAGAAGGTTGCTGCGAAACCATCCCTCCTTCCCTCCGATTCTGGTTATGGAAGCAAAAACCGATGATGCTTTTTTTGCGGTAAGCATTGCATAGGATGAACGGTACAGCGGAAAACTTTCAACCTCGTTGAGCTTTATGGCAAGCTCATGTGCGGGGGGATATGCATCAGACCACCGGGTAGCCACAAAATCACTTTCTTCGCGCGACATTGCCCGCACCAGCGCCTCCCGGTAGGGCATGGGCTGAAAAGGAATGATCCGCCGAATGTCATCATTCTGGCAGATGACGTCATTATGACAGCTCTCCATCAGACACATGGTGATGGCCGCCGGAACCGGCGTCAGAAGGCTTGCCGCATAGGCGTAGAGTTTTATCGTCTTCACGGGAAACGGAACAAAAAGCCTTTTTTTCAAGTGTATCTCGGATAAAATCTTCAGCATCATCTCATAGGTGACTATATCTTTCCCCCCGATATCAAAGGACCGGCCGGCTGTTTCCTCCGGCTTTTCCAGTACGCCGACAAGATATTTGATGACATCGCGGATTGCGATCGGCTGGCATTTGGTGCGCGCCCACGACGGCACAAGAATGACCGGGCAGTTCTGCACAAGGTGCTTGATGATTTCATACGAGGCGCTGCCGGAGCCGATGATGATGGCCGCCCTCAGAAAAGTTGCCGGCACCCTGCCGAGCATCAGCGTCTGCGCAACCGTAATCCTGCTCTTGAGATGAGGCGACAGGTCAGACTGGACATCGCCAAGCCCGCCGAGATAGATGATCCTTTTGAGCCCCTGCTTTTCCGCCGCCTCCCTGAAATTGATGGCTGCCTCAATATCGGCAGACGCGAACTTTTTCTGGCCGAGCAGCAGAGAATGAATAAGATAATAGGCCGTATGCACGCCCTCAAGCGCCCGCATAAGGCTGTCAATACCAAGCGCATCGGCAACAGCAACCTCAACACCCGGCCAGCGCTCAGTTACTTCGGGAGCAATGCCGCGCACCATAGCACGAACCCGGTATCCCCGCTCCTGCAGCTCAGGAACAAGCCTCCCGCCGATATAGCCGGTAGCGCCGGTGACAAGTATTCTGCCCGATTCCGGCAGGGGCTTTGTAGGCAGATCATGGCAAAAATTGTAACTCTGCTGCATAAAAAGGCCTCCTGTACCCTGTTATTCGGACTCAGTGCAGCTCCCCTCAAACAAGTGGGCAATATTAATTTTATACGAAAAAATAAGCCTATTTAATCCCCCTTTGAAAAAGGGGGATACAGGGTGATTTTTTTCATCCTGACAAATCCCCCTAACCCCCTTTGCTAAAGGGGGAATTTTTTAATCTCCTCTTTTGTGGGGCTTTATACTAGCCTTGATGCGCATGCAAATCTTACGGCGGCAGCAGCGTGCGGTGAAAGGCCTCGGCAAGCTCGAAGGGCTCGCCCGCGGCCATATCACTGCAGCGGCTGCGCAGCCATGCATCAAGATCAGGAATGCCGAACTCCTTGACCTGGCTTTCATGACAGCGCAGGGCCTCAAGCTTCAGCATAAAAGTATCCGTTATATCGCAGCGGTAATTGACGCTTTCCGAACCCCAAAACAGCAGCTCTTTCACTTTGTGGGGTTCAAGCCCCTCCTGGATCAGATCAGGGTAGGCATGGTAATCGCGGGCAAAGGGGAATACGGCATCAAGCACCGCCTGCCCCGCAATGCGGTGGTCGCGGTGATAGACATACCGGTGATAGGGATCGCAGGTCATGACCGTTTCCGGCCTGAAGCGCCTGATAAGCCGCACGATATCTTTTCTGAAAGCGGGGCTGTCTTCAAGCCCCTGGTCGGGATACCGCAGGAACACGACTTCGCGCACGCCGATAACACGGGCCGCTGACTGCTGCTCGTGCTCACGGATGACGGCAAGCTGCTCAGGGGTGTTGCTCCGGTCGCTTGTGCCCTTATCGCCGCTGGTGCACAGGGCGTAGACCGCCTGCCTGCCCTCCTGTATAAGGCGGGCAATGGCGCCTGCGGCCCCGAACTCTATATCATCGGGGTGGGGAGCTATAACCAGTATGCCTGCATGCCCTGCCATATACACTCTCCTTTCAGGTGTGCGGCCGCTCTTCTTTCCTGTATCCTGCAATTGCCAGCCGGTACTGCTCAAGCATGCCGTCTGCAGCACAGGCCCAACCGTAGCAGGCAACTGTTGCCCGGATACTTTCCCGCGCCGGCGCAGGGCCTGCCGCGGTCAGGGCCTGTATGGCCCGGGCGAATGCCGCGGGTGTTGCTCCCCTGACGATGCAGCCGTTGCGGCCCTTTTGTATAATGCTGTCCATGGCGCCAACGGGCGTGGCGATAACGGGCGTGCCGCAGGCAAGCGCTTCCAGCGCCACAATACCGAAGCTTTCATACAGTGACGGCACGGCAAGCACATCGGCAGCGCTGTAATACAGGGGCAGTTCCTGCTGATCAACCCTGCCGGCAAACCGAACAGCGCCGTCAAGGGAAAGCCTGCCGGCCAGCGCCTGCAGCTTATGCACTTCAGGGTTTGCCTGCCCGTCGCCGCCGGCGATAACAAGGCGCACAGGATGCTGCCGTAATACGCCCAGGGCCTCGACAATGCGGCTGATGCCTTTCAGGGGGTCAAAGCGGCCCACGTACAGCACGACTTTTTCACCTGTGTCAAGCCCGAGCCTGCGGCGGGCATAAGTCCGGTCAAAAGGCCGAAAAAGTTTCAGGTCCACGCCGCAGGGTGCTATGCCTATTTTGCTTTTGGCGATATGATAATAGCGGCTGAGGTTGTGCTGTTCCCGCCGTGAACCCACGACGATGCGGGTGCAGGCCTGCGCGACCTTTCTTTCAACAAAGATGCGCAGGTCCGGCTCAAGCATGCCGTTGCCGATGCTATTCTTCAAAAGCCCCAGCGTGTGGAACGTAGTGATATGGGGCACACCCCAGCATGCCTGCACCCTGCTGCCAAGATAGCCCGAGAGCCAGTAATTGCTGTGCACAAGGTCATAGTCGATGCGCTCGCGCAAACGGAAGGATTCAAGCCTCATGAAATAATCAGGCAGATACGGATACAGAGCATCTTTGGCAGCACGGTAGGCTTTCGGCACCTTCAAATAGACAAGCCGCACATTATCAGCAAGCACAATCCAGCCTTTGTCCGATGGCCGGGAAGCCCTGGTGAATATATCAACCCTGTGCCCCCGGCTGCCAAGCTCTCGCGCAAGCTCGCGAACGCAAACACTCATGCCGCCGTTATCCCGTGTGCCCAGATCACCCAGGGGGCTCGCATGAATGCTGATCATGGCGATGCTGAGCTTGTGGCCTTTCAAAGCAGACTCCTTTTTTTGCCGTCATACCGGCGAAAGCCGGTATCTGGTGGGGGCGCACCTGTGTGTGCGCCCATGTTACGGGCAGACACGCAGGTCTGCCCCTACTTCACCCGGATTCATAATTCAAAAAAGCAGAGCAGGGCTGCAATCTCTACATGTAATACTTAAATTTTGCATCTTGGCCCTTCAATTTTGAATTCATAACAGCAACCGGCGCCGCTGCAGCGGCACCGGCCGGCCGCCGAGGCGCTGCTTATACGGTTCGGCGCCTTTCAGGAAGTCATACACCTTGTTGCCGCGCTGGATGCTGTAGCGGATGCTGAGCACCTTGCACAGAAGCCCCGCGTTGAGATGCCTGAACCGCGGGTCGAAACCGCTGTTATACAGATACACCGTACCGCGGTAATCAAAACACATGACAGCAGCAGCCGGCTCGCCATCGATGTCAAGAAAGCCGAGGCGCACAAGGCCCCATGACGCCATTGACCGTGCAAGGCTCCGAAAGAATGCTTCCCTGGCCGCGGTCATAAAAGCCCTTTTATCAGGCCTGCTTATCGTGAACAGATGAAGAAAACTATCCATGGCAGCATCAATCGCCTCAGAGGCATCAACACTGCGATAGGCAAACGGCCCCGCCTCCTGGAGCCGCCGCAGCTTTCGCCGCACCTCGTGGCGCTGCTGCACGGCAAGCCCGCTCAGATAGCCGTCCCAGTCAGCCGGAAGCGCCAGCTCATAAGAAACATCCTCATGAGCGCTGCTGAGGCTGCTTGCAAACTGCGCTGCCGCGCCGGTACAGCAGGCAAGCGCTGCCGAGTCGGGCCGCAGCGGGCCCAAATCAAGACGTGCTATGCCCTCATGCCGCAGGTGAAGGACAAGGGCTGAAAAAAAATCCTTTTGCCTCCCAGGGGCCACTATAAAATCAAAATAGTCGCAGACATCAGGGCTGCCGATAAGGCTTGCCTCATCATCTTTTACAAATAGCGGCGCAAAACCCAGAAGCTCGCCGCCTTCTGTAATTTTATATATATGGTGCTTCCTGCCGCCAAAATGCTCAAGCCACGGCTCAATCCACAGCGGGAGCATGAACAGGCAGCTCCAGTGCAAACCGGCCCCTCCGCTTGACCAGCAGGCGCTGAACCCCTCCAAAGTTTCCCTTGTAACAATGCAGGCGCTGCCGTTTTGCTGCATGTTCATGACCCTTGCAGGCAGACAGCCGTGCCGTCCCGCGCGGAGCGGGCAAGCTCGTCGAGCACCAGCATGTTGCATATGCTGTCAAGAGGTGAAAAAGCAAGGGGCTCCCGCCCAAGCACCGCGTCGCTGAAATGCTCGACCATAAGCCGGTATTCATCTGCTCCGGCAATGCTATACAGCCTTCCGTTCTCATCATGCTCACCCCGAAGCGTATAGACCGCATCATGTTCCCGGGGAATAAAAGCATCCTGGGGCAGCTCGATAGAGCCCCGGCAGCCCGTGATCGTATAGGTCTGCTGCAGGGCTGCCGTAAAACCCGCCTCCACCGTTGCCAGCCCCCCGCCCGGAAAGCGGAGCGCGCCCGCAAAAAGCATGTCCGCGCCGGCATCATTATAGCTTGCCTGGGCCTGGACAGCCTCGGGCTCGCACCCGAAAAAATACCGCGCAGCGCTTACGCCATAGCAGCCCACATCAAGCAGAGCGCCGCCACCTGTATCCGGCCTGAGCCTCGGGTTGCCGGGATCGGCAAGAGTGATCGGATCCATGGAAAAACAGAACGAAGCGTGCACCAGCCGAGGCTCGCCGATAGCGCCGTTGCTCACCAGCTGCTTGATGCGCTGCGTGCGCGGGTGAAACCGGTACATAAAAGCCTCCAGAAGCAGCAGGCCCGCCTTTTCAGCAGCACCGGCCATGCGGCGGGCCTCCACGGCATGACAGGCAAGGGGCTTTTCGCACAGCACATGTTTGCCCGCGGCAAGAGCCTTGAGCGTCCACTCGCAGTGCAGATGATTGGGCAGCGGTATATACACCGCATCAACTGCCGGGTCATTCAGCACGGCTTCATAGCCGTCAACGACGTTCGCGATACCGTGCTGCGCTGCAACGGAAGCTGCGGCAGCGGGATTTCTGGTCCCCAGGCTGAGCACGGTGCCGTTTCGCGACTTTTGCATGGCGGGAAGCACGCACTTCCGCGCAATGTTTGCGTTACCGAGTATGCCCCATCTGACCAGGTCAGGCATCAAGCACCTCCTCTGCTCCGCCGCGTGCCATGGAGCGCGCCGCCGCTTCAAGCACGGCAACGACCTGCGCCGAATCTTCAACGGGTGCTGCAAGGGCCTCACCCGTGAGCAGGTGGTCGGCTATGTTGCGATGAAAGCCGAAATCCTGCCGCGGTGCTCTATCAAGGGACCGCGCAACGATCCGGCCCGAGGGTTCCCGGCGATGCAGGCTCAGCTCAGGGATCATCTCTGTTGGTGGTATATCGCGGCGGTGATAGTAGAGCACCGGATCGATTTCATAGGCAGCCACATCCCGCCACAAGCCGATGATCGCGCCTTCAGTACCCAGCAGATACCATTTGGGTTTGCGCACGGCGGCAATATCGGAATGCATGAACTCTGCCTCGCAGCCGCCTGCAAAACGCAGCAGCAGGCGCTCCTGATCATTATTGGTCACATCATGCCACACGCGCTTGTGTCCGGTTGCCCTCACAGACTGAACGCGGCCGGACATGAGGCTCACGATCCAGTCAAGATAATGGCCGCCCCAGTCATAGCTTGTGCCGCCCGACACCGGAGCATGGGAGTGCCAGTAGCCGCAGGGATGGCTGAACCCGCCCACAAAAGTTTCCATATAAAACAGGTCGCCGATGAGCCCTGACTCTACCGCCTGCCGGATGGCCAGATAATCCTGGTCCCACCGCCGGTTCTGGTGGCAGCTCAGGTGCACCTTGTTTTCTTCCGCGGCTGCAAGCATGGTAGCGGTCTCGGCATAAGTAAGGGCTAAGGGCTTTTCGCAGATGACATGCTTGCCCGCCTGCAGCATCTCAATGCTCAGCTTCGCATGCGTGTTGGGCGCCGTTGCAATAATCACAAGGTCAATGGCAGGGTCGGCTGCAAGGGAAGCACTTGTTATATAGGTCGCAATGCCGGGAAAGTCGTTGCGGGCCTGATCGAGCCGCTCAGTGCTTAGATCGCATGCCCCGTGCAGATGCAAACCCGGAGTTGCCATGGCGCCGCAGCCATGGAGCTTGCCTACCGAC
>JAFGCP010000057.1 GCA_016932595.1 Deltaproteobacteria bacterium | reverse complement strand
GCAGGTGCACATCCGGCGGAATGGCCCGTGAGGGCTTTCGCCGGAATATGTTTTCCGTTTCCTTGCATTTGAACCCCCGTATCATTTTCACTTATTAGCATGAGACGATAATATTGTCAAACGATACCAATACGAATTTATCCGAGACAGCGGGGCTGTTGAAAAACGCTCATCTGTAGCGTTGCGCTCACCAGGGTATAAGCGGGATGCCTTTTAATAAGTAAATTACATGGTAGGGTGCCGGCGACCCTGTACGAAGGCGGTTTCAAGTCAGGCGGCAGGGGCACCGGTCACCTGCTACATGCATAGCGCGTCAGGGCAACGAAAAGGCCGATTCTAACAATAGGGTCTTCCGGGTTTTTAGAGCATGAAAAACGCCGCGCCGGCATATGCCGCGCGGCGCAGGTTTTTTTCATGGCAGCACGCCGTGAGCCCTTCCCCCTGAGACTGCCCTGCGGCAGTGCGTACCAAACGGGGTCTGTCGGCTATGCTTCAAATTCGCTTTTTGGAATGCCGGCCTGTCTGATAATGGATTGCAGGGTTCCCGTGCGCAATTCTGCATGGTTTGGTACGGGTACAGTAATCGTCGTGCCCGTCAGCTGTTTTTGCACATAACAATATGGCTGCCGCGCTGTCGTATTTCTGTGAACCCATGGCGCGAGAGGATGCCGCAGACCTGTCGGCCCGATAGAACGCGGAGCTTACCCAACAGCAACCTCCAGGCGGGTTACATATATTTCTTCATGAAGGCGTGTCTGAATTTCCGAGGGTGAAGCCGTTTCAAAAAATAATTCAAGAGCTTCCCGAAGATTTTTTCTCGCCTCTTCAATGGTATCGCCCTGGCTGGCGATATCGAGTTCCGGGCAGAGGGCGACATAGCCATCGCCTTCTCGTTCTATAATAGCCGTAAGCTGTTTGTGCATGCTGAGTACTCCAAAGGATTTTGCCCGTGCGCAATGCCTTCGGTTTGCTGCTGCGCAGGGGCCTGACCATGGCTCTGAACGCCATATAGCACATTTTATATGCCATCAAAAGGGTAAACAGGCTGGCGGCCCGGCCTGCCGCTCGTAAAATAAGAAAGCCACTAATTAAATTTGTTTCGCAGGCCCTCCTCCATTGCAACGGGTAACCAAAAAAGCCCTTCCGGGTTTTCAGTGGGGGATGGTGGATGCAGATATAGTACGCGTTCCAGTGCTAAAGGGATGAAGAAAAAGAAGGGCACCGTGGGCCTGCTGCCCATACCCGCATACACCTTTCTGCTTGCCCAATGAAGTAAAGTGTAAAGGGTTAAGCTTTAAGGCTTAAGTCTGTGTTTAAAACTTAAATCTTTTATCTTGAACCTATGTTTTAAGAGGGCACCCGCGCATCGTTGGTCCCGCCTGCGGCGGGACTTCCCTGCGCGAGCGGACCAGCCGGCGGATCAATAAACTCGCCCTTCGGGCTCAAACATAGTGATCCTGTGATTCGGCTGTCCCGCTTGCTCGGCTAACGATGCGATGGGGTTTGAAAAACAAAAAATTGTAAAAACAAATTGCATAGGGGACGCCGCGCGAGTACCGCGCTTCTAAGAAATCGGCGAATGCGCACCCACTGAAAATCCTGAGGCTCCTAACCAAAAAAGGTCTACGTTTGCCTGTTGTTTTCCAGGGCAGCACAGAGCGAGCAGGAAATCTGTTTACATTCGGCACATATCATACCATAGTGTGTATATGAGTGCTTTTGACTGGAGTGATGAAGAGAACGAAATGTTGGAACGTACACGGGGCGTATGTTTTGAAAATGCACTGATTTATATTCAAAACGGCGGTGTCCTGGATGTGGTGCGCCACCCCAGCCTGGAGCGCTATCCTGGCCAGAATATCATTGTGCTCAATGCCGACGGATACATCTGGCTGGTCCCGTGCGTAAAGCAAAAAGGTGTGCGGTTCTTGAAAACGATCATTCCGAGCCGCAAGGCGGCAAAGGAGTATTTGCCATGAAGGCCAAACAAGCGCATTTTGACAAGGAAGAGCTGCAGATACTGAAAGATTTCGAGGACGGGCAGCTTCGCAGCATCCGCAACCGTGAGACCGAAAAGAAAGAGCTTGAGCAGGCGGCGCGCAGCACCCTGCAAAAAGACCGGCGGATCAATATTCGCATCTCATCGCGCGATCTTGAGCGCATCCAGATGCGGGCCGCACGGGAAGGCAACCCCTACCAGACCTATATTGCGAGCCCGCTGCACAAGCTCGTGGCCGGCCGCTTAACGGAAAAAGGCTGAGAAATCGATTTCTTCCATCCTATCAAAGGTCAATTATATGTAGTACAACTACGGCATATGAACGGGCAGTTGCCCAAACCCCACGAAGGCTGAGGTGCTCTCGCAGCCTCTACAGCACAGGCCGTTTTCAGAAAAAACGGCCTGTGCTGTCGTCAAGCTAACGGCTAGTTGTCACAGGTAAAAAATCTCAGGGGGCATTCATCCGCCCCTTCAGGTTCATACAGGGTCCAGGTATATGCCCCATCCTCAGTTTCGTTGATTGCGCATATGCCGCTTATGGTGCCGTCAATATCCGCTCTGTTCGCGCAGACAACGCCGTCAACATACGTGCCGCCGCGTTTGTCAGTGCATTTTGCTTTTGGATCGGTATACTCAGGCATCGTGGTGTCCTGGTAAACAGGCCCGATATAGTCCTCGCACATGTAGGTCTTTGAATGTTCGTTTATAAAATAGCAACTCCCTACTGCATTGTTTACATCCTCACAGGTTACAAGAGAGTCGTCCGTTACTGTTAAGCTGCCCTTGAATTTGAAGGCCCCGTCCAGCATCCATGCCAGCAGATTTTGCGATGCAATAATTTTACAGTATTTCGCTCCCCGCCGATCGTCTTCCGGAAGGGAATCATCAAACGGGCTCTCAAGCGATGCTGCAGATATGTTTAACTGCGTGCCCGTGTCCTGTATCAGGCCGTACTGGTCAAGGGCGTAAAATTCTATGCCCTCTCCGACAATAGTGTCATCTGTGAAAACAATCTTTTTGCCTCTCGCGTTATATCTTTCTTTCTGCGCATCTGTTAAAAGGTCCAGGGTCTTGTCATACACGTACTGATTGACCTCCCTGCAGGTGCCTGCTGCTTCCTCCTGTTCGGTATAATTTATGCCGGTGTTCCATTTTATCGCTTTCGGTGTGCGCGTTTTGCACCAGACGGTCGTATTGATTTCCTCTTTTCCAAAAATCCAGCCGGATTTCCCCTGTGAAATTCTATACACGGGGATTACGGTCCTGGTGCTGCCGTCAACCGTTGCCTTTGTCGAGGTAAAGGCAGTGCCCGGGCTGCTGGCGGCAACCGTAATGCCGGAGTTTTCACCTATATCCCCGAACAGCGTTTGCGCATAGCCGCATATGGCATCGTCGATTTCCGATGCCTGAGCCAGCACTTGTTCATAATTGTTTTTTTTGCAGGCAGTAAAAGCAACAAGGCAAAGGCCCACTAAAAGAGTCATGATTATCCTGGTCGTCATGTCAAAAACTCCTTTTTAAATGTCAATGTAATTGCCTTTGAAAAGCGAACTGTCGTGTTGATCAAAATAAGGCCTTTCCAATATCAAAAACGCAATTGGTTTGACTCATTACCAAGAAGCGCATACGCAGCCGGACTGTTTGGATGTTCGGTTCACCGGCCGTGGCTGCGCAGAAGGGTTTAAAAGCTCGAGATTGCTTCGTCGTTGCCCGCCACGCTCCGCTCGCGGCTTCGACTCATTCGTTCGCAATGACCCGAAGGCTGTGTCATCGCAAGGCCTGCAGGGCCGTGGCGATCTCTTTTTTGTCTGTTTATGTAGTAACTGACAGAACCTCGCTTTGCAATGAGGCGACTATAAAATGGGAATGATAATGTGTCAAGGGCAATGCAGGCGCAAGATAGGGGGGTACCCAGGGGCGGGCCCATGAAAATATGGAATAAATCTGGGACAGCGGGGGTGTTGCAAAACTCCCTTATATTTGTTGACGCATTGCGCATATCCGAGATTTACTCCTTTGATAAACAGCATATTTCGCGGATCAGAAAGATAAAGCGGCTTGAGCCATAAAGACGCGTGAAACATGTGGATATTTTACAAAAAAACCGGCGGCAGCTGCCGCCGATTGCTTGTCTGTTGAGAGTTTGGCAAGCGAACATATAAAATTCCCCTCAATCCCCCTTTACTATAAAGGGGGAAGCCCGCCCCCTTCTTTTTTAAACGCCTTTCCGGGTTTTCAGTGGGGGCGATTGAAGAGGTGTAAGGATGTGGAGCTACTATAAAGGTAAAGAAAAAGAACGGCAACTGTGGGCCTGCTTCCCACACCCGCGCATCGTCCCGCCTCGGCGGTAACTCCCCTGCACAAGCGGTTGCAGCCGGCGGGGAAGTCAGAGACCTCCGGCAAAGCCGGAGGCTTGAAATTGTGAACCGCTCAAAGCGGTTATACTACTTGAGCCACCTGAAGGTGGCTTCTACTCAAACAGTTTCAATTGATCCACTCTGCGATCTTCCGCCTCTTGCTGCCGTATGTACCGCCGCACGACTTCTTCATCCCTACCTGCCGTCGATATATAGTACCCTCTGACCCAGAAGTGCTCGCCTATAAAATTTTTTCTCCGATTCATATACGTTCGTGCTATATGGATCGCACTTTTGCCTTTCATGAATCCCACCACTTGCGCTACCGAAT
>JAFGCP010000376.1 GCA_016932595.1 Deltaproteobacteria bacterium | reverse complement strand
TTCGTCGATATAGGGAAAGTTTTCAAGCACTTGCCGGAGGGACGGTTTTATAAGAACTGCTATGCGCGCCTGCGGAAACCGCTGCCTGATGCTCCGGAGCGACGGCGTGCACATAACGACATCGCCGACCCAGTTGGGGCAGCGGATGAGGATGGAGCGCGGGTTGAGATCATTCATTTTCAGTCCAGTCACTTCGCACGCCCATAAAACGGTTGAACCGTATGGCATAGTGCACATGGCCGGCGGCCTGCTGCCTGCGCGACTCTTCCTCGTCGCGGGACCGCAGGTTTTTTTTTGCCTGCTCCCAGGCAGCCGCGGGCAGGCTCTCGATTTCCGCCACAAGTTCGGCGTAGCGCTGCGCGCAGGGAAGAGCTGAGCAGGCATTGACATACCAGGGGAAAGCCTGCGCCACTTTTTCAAGCCACAGGTTGTGCTCCGGCCCGAAGTCAAGGCAGGACTCGTCGGTGAAGTTTGAGAGCCTGTTCATTTTATCAAAATCAATGCAGTTGTTTTTCACGCTGATATCGTAGGCCACGGTATGGGGAAATGGAAAAAAGACCGACCAGCGGAAGCGGCCGGGCAGTGAGTCGGCCAGGAGCTGTATCGTTTCCCGTACTTCATCCCGCGTCTCCGTGGGAAGGCCGATCATGAGGAATGTTGACGAGTGCAGGCCCGCTTCTTCGGCAATCGCCAGGGCCCGCTTGATGGCGCCGTTTTTCATGTGACGGTTCATGACCTCGCGGCGCACCCGCTCGCTGCCGCTTTCAATGCCGAACTTTACGATGGTGCAGCCGGCCTCTTTGAGATTCCGGGCCATGTCCGCATCAAAAATCTGCACATGGGCATTCACGGTGAAGGGAATGCTGGTGATCTTTTTGTATTCAGAGCAAAATTCCCGCAGATACTCTCGGTCGAAGGTGAACAAATCATCATCAAAGATAAACATGCTGATGTGTGTATAATTGGCCAGCAGGTATTGTATCTCATCAATCGCATCCTTCACCGGGTGATGGCGCACATATTTGAGCCTGCCCTGCGGCAGGCCGAGGTCGCGGCAGTAGAGCTCGACAATCTGGTGATTGAAGCAGTAGGAGCAGCGAAACGGGCAACCGCGCGAGGCCATGAGCCCGACCCAGCCGTTTTTTGCATCGATCATTTTCTGAAAGTCGAATAGCGCATAATCCTTGGGCGGCAGCTCCTCCAGGGGGATAAAGGGGCTGACCTTGTTTTGTATGATGTTTCCGTCTTTTTTGTAGCAGATGTTGGAAACGCCCGAGAGATCGCCGCCGGTTTCCAGGGCATGCACATAGTCGCGCAGGGCGTACTCGCTTTCGCCGATAAAAACGGCATCAAAGAAACCCGTCGCAAGCATCTCCTGCGGAGAAATTGTTGGATGAATGCCGCCGCAGACAATGGGCGCGCTCACATGCTTTTTTATTTCTTCAGCCATCTGTACGGCAAAGCCGGCCTGGTTGGTGACCAGAGAAAACGCAATGACATCCGGGCCGAAGGCGCGTACGTCCGAGACGATGCGGCTAAGGTCAAGGGGATACCCGAGCTGTTCGTTGACATTGAGCAGCCCTGTTGCGTGCCCCGCCTGCTTGAGCACCGCCGAGAGATAGGCAATGCCGTAGTTGAAGCCGATCTGGGCATTGAGATTGGGATAGATGAAAAGAATTCGCATAAGTTATGTTTTTCGATATTGAATCAAACCGGCCCGGCATAGAATTATGTCACGTTACAGGACATCCTGAGTTGGCCGATATCCGGGTGTAGGGGCGAATGGCCATTCGCCCTCTTACGGTTTGGTTTGGTTGAGGTGCGCAACCCAATAATTTTTTCTGTTTAGCGACAGCCTTTAATATACACGACTCGGCCTGCCGTGTAAAGCGCGAGAGCTGCCTCTGCGCCCACTAGCGGAGAACCCAGCAAAGACCAACATAGCATTGGATGCTGTATTGAATCATTGACACCTGAAAACCGGCATTTTATAGTCGATACACGATCCAGTCTTTTATTGACACGTGGAAGTGGTGAGTGAAATCCGCTGGACTCGCCACCTTTGGTGCGGCCTGTCTTAGAAAAAATTGATCCGGCTTTTTCTTGTTGAGTATTGATATATGGCAAAGCAAAAAAAACTATACGAAGACCTCAGCTTTGATGACCTCAAAGATTGGGCGGGTGATAAGATCGTTGGGCGTGCGTACGGCTATAAAAAACAGGTTGCTGATCTGCGCCGCACAGCCGATGGCGGCCTGCTGGCCTGGGTCAGCGGCAGCCGCCGCTATGCGACAAAAGTCTGGATCAAAGGCGCCAGGCTTGAATCGGCCTGCACCTGCCCGTATTGGGCCACCTGCAAGCATGCCGTGGCCGTGGTGCTCGCCTATCTTGATGCGGTGCGGGCAAAGACCGTAATTCCAGAGGCCACAGCCGCTGACCCACGCTTGCAGCCTTCGAATTCTCCGGCCCCGGCTGACGATGAGGATGAAGACGAAGCATCATATTTCGATGATGACGATGATGACGCCAGCGATGAGCCGAGGCGTTTTGCTTCTACATCCGGTAAGCGCAAAAAATCCGAAACTGTCCATGAAATCCTTACCAACATGTCCAGAGATGAACTGGTGAACTTTGCTGCCTCGCTTGCTGAGGGAGACCGGAAGATTGCCCGTACAATTATAGAGCACAGGGATCTCGCGGGCGGAAAGATCAATAAAATTATTAAGGAGCTGCGGGCAGATATAGAAGATTTAACCAGCCAGCCCGCATGGAGGGACAATTGGCGCGGCAGGGGTGAAATACCTGATTATTCCGGCGTACTGAAACGATTACATATGCTTTTGAAGGCTGGCCATGTCGACGCGCTGGTGGATATAGGCGAGTATCTTTTGGAATTGGGCATGCGGCAAATCGAACAGTCCGATGATGAGGGCGAAACAGCCGCACAGATCGGCGAATGCCTTGAAGTAGTTTTTAAGGCCATTTCGTCTTCTTCGCTTGCGCCGCCCGAGCAGATCATCTGGATGATAGATGCGTTTCTTGCCGATGGGTACGGCATACTGGACGGCGTTGAAAATCCTTTTCCCGCGCGGCGCTATAGCAAAGCTGACTGGAGCGCTGTTGCCGATGAAATGAGAGAGCGGCTGGATTCCCTGCCGGTTGAAGAGACAGAAGATTCCAACCAGCGCTATAAACGAAAGCATCTCATGGACTGGACAATTACTGCTTTGGAAAAAAGCGGCAGAACCGGCGAACTTATTGCGCTTCTGGAGCATGAAGCGCCCATAATCTTTTGTTATGGCAGGTTGGTGGATGCGCTTATTCAGGCCCGGCGTATTGATGAGGCCCGGCGCTGGGCCTATGAAGGATATGCGAAAACACGAAAAACCTATGCGGGTATTGCCGCGGGCCTTGTTGATAAACTCCGCGAGCTTGCCATGCGCGAAAAACAGCCCCTTCTTGCCGCCGCCTTTCGCGGGCATGAATTTTTTGAAGGGCCATCGCTTGCGGCATACAAAAATTTTGAAAAAGCCTCATCATCGGCCAAGGTCTGGCAGGCTGTGCGTAACTGCGCGCTCGCCTTTCTTGAAACCGGCAGGAGGCCCGATGGCGCGCCGGCAGTCAAGCCCACCGGCAAAAAGGGCGATGGCTATGATACAACAGAAACGCAGCTCTGGCCCCTGCCCTCTACCGGCTTACTCCTTTCAGAAACCATGAGCAGGCGCGGATTCCCTGATACCGATACACTCATTGATATAGCCCTCTATGAAAAAAGAAATGGGGATGCTATTGGGCTCTATGATAGCGTTTCGCGCCGTACTGTTTTGCTTGATCCGATTGCGCCCCGTCTGGCGGATAAGGTGCAACAAACCCATCCCGATGCTGCCTTGAAAATTTGGCGGAGCGTCGCAGAGTTTCATATCGCTCAGACAAAGCCGAAAGCCTATGTGGAAGCAGCAGGCTATTTGCGCAAGATGAAAAAGGTGCATGAAGAATTGGGCGATCTTGCCCCCTGGCATGCATATATTGCCCAGCTTCGGGAGCAGCACAAGCCCAAACGTCGCCTCATGGAAGTACTGGCATCGCTTGAAGGCAAACGTATTTTAGATTTGTGATGCAAATTTTATAATACAGTTAAATTAGACAAAGATTATCAATTAAATCCAAGTTTTATGTTCTCGCAAACAGTCTCAGCACTTGTCATTGAGGGGAGCGGAGCGACGCGGTAATATGGTTTTTCAAGCAGTTACAAACGCAGAGATTGCTTCTCTTCTTTCGCAATGACTGCATTTTTGACTTTTTGCGAGAACATTGAGTTTAACTATTGAAAATCTTTCACGATATGATATATTATCTATCATGTTCTGAAATATTAACAAGATAAATGTGTAACAACATGAAAATGCTTTATAAATCACGCTGGATTACACGGCATCTTATTGATGCAATAGAGTTTTCGCCTGTTCTTGTGCTGAGTGGCGCCCGCCAGACCGGCAAAAGCACGCTTTTGCAAAATGAAGCGCCGTTTAAAGACTGGTCCTATGTAACGCTGGATGATTATGATGCTTGCGAGCTTGCCACAAAAAACCCAAAGGAGCTTCTGGGGCTGCATGACCGCATGGTTATAGATGAAGCGCAAAAAGCCCCTCAATTGCTATCTGCCATAAAACAGCATGTTGACCGCGATCGCAGCAAACGATTCGTTCTATCCGGCTCAGCGCATCTGCTGCTCATGAAAAATGTTACGGAAACGCTGGCCGGCCGTTGTCTGTATTTTGACTTGCTGCCTTTTTCGCTCGGCGAAGAAAAGGGCGTTGCTGTACCCGGTTTATTTGATGATATGCTGCGCGGCCAGGCCGGCAAGCCGCCGGCGGAGGTTCAGTCAGTTTCCGATTTTCACCTGTTTCGCGGCTTTCTCCCCCCCGTAACCTACCTGGATACCGAGGCTCATATTGCCCAGTGGTGGAGCGGCTATATCCGCACCTACCTTGAACGAGATTTGCGCGATCTGTCGCAGATTGCAGGCCTTGCCGACTTCCGCAGGGTCATGACCATGCTTGCCGCCCGCTCTGCCCAGATTTGCAATCAGGCCGATATTGCCCGCTCAGCCCGTATCTCGCAAGCAACGGTGAGCCGGTACATAAACCTGCTTGAGGTAAGCGGCCTTTTTGCAACGCTGCAGCCCTACAGCAAAAACATCACCAAGCGGATTGTCAAGACGCCGAAAATTTATTGCATTGATACGGGCCTGCTGTGCAGCCTTGCGGGCATAGGCCAGTCCGAACGGATTGACAGCACGCTTCGAGGACAGATTTTCGAATCTCTGGTCTTTCAAAATCTCATGGCTCTGGCTTCGGCCCGCGGCGGACAGCTTTATTATCTGCGCAAACAGGGCGGCATCGA
>JAFGCP010000375.1 GCA_016932595.1 Deltaproteobacteria bacterium | reverse complement strand
TGAAAGGGCGGAAGCAAAAAACACGGCGTGTTTGAGTTGCCTTCTTGAGGAACCATCGCCATAGGCGATGGTTTTCGAAAGACAATACAGCCGCATAAGCTGCTTGTTTTATAGGTAGCTATAAACAGTAATTATGTCAATCCCTCTCTGCCGAAAAAAATCCACTCGCTTCTCTGCATCCCCCAACATTACTGAAACGAAAAACCCTCAAAAATGTCCTTGCCGTGGCAGACCTCGGAAAAGATGCCCAGCACCAGCTCGCGGGTCATGCGCTCATAATCTTCTCGCCGCGGCAGCACCAGCAGCCCGCCCGCATCCACCGCCCCGGGGCTCACAACCATATGGCCGCCGTCCTGGCTGAAGTAGCAGGCCGGCCGGTGCGCCTTGCGCGGCAGAAGAATGCCGATCAGGTCCGGCCCGTCTGCGGCAATCAGAATATTGACAAGGGGCTCATCCTGCGCACGGGTCACCTTCTTCAGATGGCTGACGGCGCGAATCAGACCAGCTTCCAGCGCGGCAGAATCAGGGCTGCGGCAGATAAAAACAGCGCGGCAATCGAGCTCTCCTGCAAAACAGGCGCCCTGCCCGTGCATAGCATCAGTCTGCGACAGGCCCATTCCTGCAGCCAGTAAAAGCTGCACCTGCGGCACAAGCGGTATGCCCCCCCCCGCCGGATACGCCTGAAAGTGCAGATGGTCGGGGGCGGATGCGCCGCAGGCCGGGCCATTATAGAATGTTTCGAACATGCCCTTTGAGTCCGCAACGAAAGAGATCATTGCGCCAAGGCAGGAGCCTATCTCCTGGAGCCGGTGCTCGGTATGTGAAATGACCAGGTGGCCCGCAAAAATAGGATAGGGGTTGCACAGCACGAGCCACTCGTCGCGATAGGCAAGCGCTCTTTGATGCGGATACAGCTTGTCCGGACAGAGAAAGCATGGCCGCTTTTCTATGGACTGCCTGTCCACTTGAGCCGAAGAACTTTTCATCCGGAACGGGTTGTGCTGGAGCTCGACTTCAAGATCGTTAAGGAAAATTTTTTTATACAAACTCTGCTTCAGCCCATTGTGGGCCTCACGCAGTTCGGGCCAGGTTGCCAGCTGCTGGCGTATGAATGCAGGCAGGCGGCCGGCCAATGATGGCAGAGCAGAAGCCCCGGCATATGGCGCGATGAGTGTGTCGTCGGCAAGAATATGAGCTATCGGTTTCATTGGTGCATTCGTGTGATGGGGTTAATGGTTGTTTTAATAAGCTTTTATACCATGACTTTGCCATAGCAGACAATGCTATAGTGCCAAACAAACCTATAATGTATGCGGACTGGCAAGCGTGGTTATGCAGGGTGCTCTGCATAAATAAAAAAATTCTGACTGTTTGTTGCTGTCGTTGTCGACATGATCGCAGTTATCATCGAGATGCCTGCAACAGCATCATTCTGTGCATCCCGGTCGTCACCGATGCGGTTGCAGATCTCAGGGTCAGGCATTCCGGTCTGGCGCGCGGTTTCAATACCGGCCATGCAGATTGAAGCCTGATTCCCTGCCGCGCTGCCGCCCGGCAGAAAGCTTGATACCCCCGCCAGCCCCCCCACTTTGGGTTATCGCAGATTCTGGGCTTTATGGCTCGGTCGATACGTGGCGCTAACAACAATTCCCATATGCTCAAAATTTAATTGACAGACATTTCGCTGCTTCTTATAGTGTTTAAAAATAAAATAGAGCATTGAGGAAGTCCGGCATGCCGGGGAAACGGGAAATTCAGAAGGCAAACCGGCGCAATGAAATTTTGCGCGCGGCCATGGATCTCTTTTCAAAAAAAGGATTCGAGTTGACAACGGTTGAAGATATAACCCGGCAGGCGCATGTTGCCAAGGGGACTTTTTATAACTTTTTTCCAAAAAAAGAGGATGTGCTGCTCTATTTTCTGGATACGGAGTTTGGAAAAAGCATTGATGAAATTCAGCGGAAAATGCCCCGGCTGTCAACCATATCTGAAAAAATCGAGCTGCTGATCGCGACCTATATTAAATACATTTTCCCCAATAAAGAGTTTTCATCGGTGCTCATCAAAGAGCGGGTCATGAATCTCGGCACGGGCAGCAACAGAAACGAGCTGAACCTGATGCGGCAGCTTGCCGGGCTTTTTGACGATGCCAAGCAGCGGGGCGAAATCCGCGACGATATCGATTCTGGCCACCTGGCAGAAATGGTTTTTGCCATCTACACCATGTATGTCATCTACTGGACCAACGGCTTCATAAAAACAAAAAAGCAGTGCGTCAAGCGCATTCGCGAGGTCAGCCAGCTTATGCTCCAGGGCGTTGCCCGGGACCACCGCTAAAGCACCCCTCCTTCTTAAGCCCCCATGCATAGCTCCCGCCATGCGCCCGGCGCGCAGCGCCTGCATAATTTCAAAAAAAAATATGACTGTGGTCATAAAAATGTTGACCGAGGTCATTTAGTATGTCACCATACACATAGAGCGGCCCGTCCGCCACAGGCACACCAAGCGCTACTGACACCACAACAGGAGGCAGTCATGTCCATTAAAAACGACCTCGCGAGCATTGTCGGCCCCGACAGCGTGCTGGATGACGAGCAGAGCCTCAGCCGCTACGCCTCAGACCAGAGCTTTGTCTCGCCCCGCATGCCCGACCTTGTGGCTTTTGCCCATTCCGTCGAGCAGGTTCAGGCGATTGTCAAATACGCCAATACAACCAGAGTGCCGCTTGTGCCGTTCAGCTCAGGCCTCAACCTGCAGGGCGGGACTGTTCCCCGCGAGGGCGGCATCGTGCTCAACCTGTCGCGGATGAATAAAATACTTGCCGTGGACGAAGACAACTGGTCCTGCGTGATTGAGCCGGGCGTTACCGCAAGCAGCCTGCAGGACGAGCTTGAGCGCCACGGGCTCAGGGCAATGCTCCCGCTCGGCATTCACCCGAACCGCTCCGCCCTGACGAGCTTTCTTGAACGCGACCCCGCCCTTGCCGCCGCGAGCTTTGAATACGGCAATGAGCTGATCATGGACACTGAGATCGTGCTGCCCTCGGGAGACCTCTTTCGCACCGGGCTGTGGTCATCAGGGGTCAGGCCCGGCTCGCCCATGGGGCCTGTGCGGGCCATGCTGAACAGGCTCTGGACCGGCGCGCAGGGAACCCTCGGCATAATGACAAAAATGAACATAAAAGTTGAATATCTGCCGCGGACGCGAAATCTTTTTATGATTCCTTTTGATTCATTCCCCGAAGCCATGGAGCCCCTGCGCATGCTGCAGCGAAAGGAAATCGGGCTTGAGTGCTTCATGCTCAATGCGTTCAATGCCGCGGCGCTGCTCTGCTCCGACTGGGCGGTGCCGCAGGATTTTCCCGCGCCCATAACGCCGTCGCAGGAGTTCGAGTCCCTGCGGGCAAGCCTGCCGCCGTGGCTGCTTGCCGTGTGCATCAGCGCAGGGCCGCGCATGCCCGAGGGGAAAATCGCCTACGAGGCAGAGGCGCTTGAGAGCGTCTGCTCCGCGGCCCATCTCCCCCTGTATGAGGATGGCCGCCTGCGCGACTGCCTGCTGGCCGAGCTGCTGCGGCCCTGGGGCATCCTGAAAAAATTCTGCTACCGCGGCGCCGTGCACAATCTTTCTTTTAAAACAACTCTGCGCCGCTTCCCGGATTTTCAGAAGACGGTTATGGAGTTCATCAATACCTATAATTATCCGCTTCAGGATGTGGGCGTCTATGTCCTTCCCCTTGAGCGCGGCCGGGCCTATCACTGCGAGGCTGATTTTCACTGCAATCCCCGGGACGGCCGGGAAACCGAGCGGGTGAAAACGCTGTGGCGCGAGCTGAGCGAGCGCATGATCGATGAAGGGGCCTTTTTCGACAGGCCCTATGGCGCCTGGGCCGACATGGTGTATCGCAGGGCGGGCGCCTACACCAAAAAGCTTCAGGAAATTAAGCGCGAAATTGATCCGTGCAATATCATGAACCCTGGCCATCTCTGTTTTTAAAACAAGGCTCCCGCAACAAACAAAGGAGGACTCGTCCATGCCCTATTACGATATAAAGCCGGAGAAGAAGTTTTTCGAAAAAGAGCTTGCCGATTATCGCGACTCCATCTGGGGCTGCGCCCGCTGCAACTGGTGCCAGAACCACTGGGGCTGGAATGTCAAAAGCGCGGAGTACTCGGAAATATGCCCCGCATTTCATGAATTCCGCATTTTCCCCTATTCGGGCATGGGCAAGATGCATATCGCCCGGGCGCTGCTTGAAGGTGATTTCGACTATGAGGACGCACCCGAGATTGTAAAGTTTCTCTACACCTGCACGACCTGCGGGGCCTGCGAAATGAACTGCCAGCGGCTGCAGGACAAGGAGCCCCTTCAGGTCAATGAAACCCTGCGGGCCCAGCTGGTGCGCGACGGCGTGGGCCCCATGCCCGAGCACAAGGTCCTCATAAAAAGCGTGAAGAACTATGACAACCCGTGGATGCAGCCCCGCACGCAGCGCGACCGGTGG
>JAFGCP010000374.1 GCA_016932595.1 Deltaproteobacteria bacterium | reverse complement strand
TCTGCCGGCTGCCCGTGGGGGGCAGCTTTTTAATCATGCGCCGCAGGTCGGGCAGAAAGCCCATGTCAAACAGGCGGTCAGCCTCGTCGATAACCAGTATGCCGATATCGTCAAAGCGCAGTTTCCCCGACTGATTGAGGTCGATGAGCCGGCCGGGTGTGCCGATAACGACGTCAACGCCTTTGCGAAGCATTTCCTCCTGGCGGTGATAGCCGACGCCGCCGTAAAAGCAGCCGATAGCATAGGGCAGATGCGCGCCCAGCAGCTTTGCCTCATCCTCGATCTGTATGGCCAGCTCCCGTGTCGGCGCTATGATGAGCGCGCGCTTGGGGAACTTGAAATGGTCCTGCGAGAACAGCTGAAAGATCGACACCAGGAAGGCCGCTGTCTTGCCGGAGCCGGTCTGCGACTGCACCAGCACATCCCGGCCTTCCAGGGCGTATACATAGGTTTTTTCCTGCACGGGCAGGCAGTCGGTAAAGTCCGCATCTTTGATGCCCTGCAGCAGTTCTTCCGTAAGATTCAATTCCGTAAATTTCATCACAAGCCTTTCGATTGCTGAACCGTAAAACGTGAGCGACACGCTGCTGATTTTCAACGATGACTATCATACAGGGTTCGCGGGCTATGAGCAAGGCTCTTTTTATGTCCGGGCCCTGTGAGGAATTGCTTTGATGCCGGCGGCAGTCTGTGCTACTCTTTAATAAATGAGAAAAAGGAGAGCCTGCCGTGCCTGAACTGCGCAAAGACCCCATTATAGACCGATGGGTTATCATATCCACCGAACGGTCCAAGCGCCCCTCGGACCTGCTTGTCGAAAAGACCCGCAGCCGGGTCGGGTTCTGCCCCTTATGCCCCGGCAATGAAGATAAAACCCCGAATGAAGTGTTTGCCGTGCGCGACGGCAATACGCCGCCCGACACGCCCGGATGGAAGCTGCGGGTTGTGCCCAACAAATTTCCCGCGCTGGTGACCACGGGCGATCTGAACAAGCGCACCGAAGGCATCTATGACAGAATGAACGGTCTTGGCGCCCATGAGATCATCGTTGAAACGCCCGACCATTACGCCACCGCCACAACCATGACGGTTGATGATTTCAAAAATATCATGATCGCCTGGCGGCAGCGCATTCTTGCCTACCGGCAGGACAGCCGCTTCCGCTATACCGCCATATTCAAAAACTACGGCGAAGTTGCCGGCGCAACGCTCGAGCATCCCCACTCGCAGCTCATAGCCCTGCCCGTGGTGCCCAAGCGGGCTGTGGAGGAAATAGACGGCGCTCAGGCCTATCATGCCCAGCGGGGCCGCTGCGTTTTCTGCGACATCATCGGCCAGGAGCTGGCCGATACCCGTCGCATTGCCGCCGAGAATGACCGCTTTCTGGCCTTCGAGCCCTTTGCTTCGCGCTTTCCGTTTGAGACCTGCGTTATTCCGAAAACGCACACCGCTTCGTTCGAGGATGCCGACGAGGCCATGATCGACGCCCTTGCCGACATGATGAATACGATTTTGAAAAAAATCAACGCGGCCCTGAATTCTCCGCCCTACAACTGCATGCTGCATTCCTCTCCGTTTCATACGGACGTGGGCCCGTTTTACCACTGGCATATCGAGATAACGCCCCGCCTGACGCGTGTCGCGGGCTTTGAATGGGGAACGGGCTTTTACATCAATCCCACGCTGCCCGAGCAGGCGGCCCAGTACCTGCGCGAAGCGCAGGCAGGCTGACCCGGCAGGGCCGGGCGCCAAAGGAGGAGCCATGAAAAAGCTGCTTTTTGCAGACGACGAGGAAAGCATCCGGCTGCTGTACAAGGAGGAATTCGAGGAGCAGGGCTATGAGGTTATTCTCGCCGCAGACGGCCATGAGGCGCTTGAGATGTTCGCCCTGCATGGGCCGGACCTGCTGGTGATCGACATCAAGATGCCCGGCATGGACGGCATCGAGCTGCTTCAGCGCGTGCGCGAGCAGTCGCGCCATGTGCCGGTCGTCCTGTGTACCGCCTATGGCGAGTACAAGCAGAACCTTGAGACCTGGGCCTCTGATGAGTATGTGGTAAAATCGGCCAATCTCGACGGGCTGATGAAAAAAATTGAAAAGCTGCTGACAAAATAGCCTCGAACCCCCGGCTTTTTTTTCAACACCTGTGAACAGAAAAAACTGTTGTTACGCATGCCACGGATACTGGTGGAGAGTTCAAGCTATAATCTCTTGTGAGGGCACACGCTGCAATGGGACATGATATCGCCGGCCGGCTCAAAAGCAACGGGCAGGAGCATATTCTCAACTATCTTGAACGCATGAACGCAGGGGAGCGGCAGTCGCTGCTGGAGGATGCCGCACGGATTGATCTGGAGCAGATAGCAGAGCTGTTCGGCTCCTACCGCTCCTTGCGGGGGCAGGGGCATGAGCAAAAAATTTTTGAAGCTGCCGAGGTGCTCGCGTTTCCGCCCACGGACGTGTTTGCCGCCGAGCGCCGCAGGCTGGCAGGCCTTGGCGAGGACCTGCTGCGGCAGGGCCGCGTGGCGATTTTTCTCGTTGCCGGAGGCCAGGGCACGCGCCTCGGGTACAACGGCCCCAAGGGCTGCTTTCCGGTATCGCCGTTCAGGCGGAAAAGCCTTTTTCAGCTGTTTGCCGAAAGCATCATGGCCCTGCGCAGCCGCTATGGCGCAGCTCTGCCCTGGTATATCATGACCTCGCAGGAAAACAATGCCGCCACCTGCGCGTTTTTCAAAGAGCACGGCTTCTTCGGCCTGGGCGCCGGCACGGTGCGGTTCATCATCCAGAAGGAAAACCCCTCTCTTGATCTTGACGGCCGGCTGATCATCTCGCCGGATAAAAAGATTTTCAAAAACCCCAATGGCCACGGCGGCTCCCTCTATGCAATGAAAGATTCAGGCGCTCTTGCGCAGATGGCAGACCTGGGCATTGACGAGATATTCTACTTCCAGGTCGACAATCCGCTCGCGAACATAGCCGACCCCCTGTTTATCGGCGCGCATGCGGAAAACCGGGCGCAGATGTCAACCAAGGTCGTGCGCAAGGTGGACCCTGCTGAAAAGGTGGGCATCATAGGCCGCGTCAACGGCAGGCTGGGGTGCATTGAGTACAGCGAGCTGTCGCAGGCCGAAATAGCCGAGCGGCTTCCCGACGGCCGGCTGCGGTTTTCCAGCGCCAATATGGCCATCCACATGCTCAACCGGGCCTTTGTTGAAAAGCTCACCAGCGATCCTGACTTCAGGCTTCCCTACCATATCGCGGTGAAGGGCATTGACTGCCTTGCCCCCGACATGGCCACGGTACACAAGATCGACGGCATCAAATTTGAAATGTTTATTTTCGACGCCCTGGGGTTTGCCGAGCGCTCGGTGACGCTGGAGGTGCCGCGGGAGGAGGAGTTCTCCCCGGTGAAAAACAGCGCCGGCGCTGATTCGCCCGACACGGCCCGCGCGGCCACGATAGCCCGGCACCGCTCGTGGCTGCAGGGCTCGGGAAAGCTCCCCGCTGTGCCTGCTGACCTGGTCATTGAAATCAGCCCCCTCTATGCCCTTGATGCAGAGGAGTTTGCGGAGAAGTTCCGGCCCCCGCCAAATCTTTCATCGCCTGTATATATAGAGTAGGGGCAATCGCCCCGGCTGGCCGGTTGAAGGATCCGCAAAAAACAAAGCGGCTGAAGCAAAGGCTTCAACCGCTTTGTGCGTATAGACGATACCGGCATGGCGCGCCGTGCGCAGCCTGCGCGTCAGGCCGGCGTCACATTTTCTGCCTGCGGGCCCTTTTGACCCTGGGTGACCTCCATGGTGACCTTCTGGCCTTCAAAGAGCGTTTTGCGCCCCGTTCCATTAATGGCGCTGTGATGGACAAAAACATCTTTGCCGCCTTCTCTTTCAATGAAACCAAATCCTTTTTCTTCATTGAACCATTTAACCGTTCCGGTAACTAATTCTGACATACAAACCTCTTCACTTAAAAGTTCGCCAACTTCAATTGGCAGTACACAACGCAAGCCTCACGACGAGACTGGCGCCTCACCTCTTCGTCAGAGAGCGCGAGCTCAGCGCCTGAAAGAAAACATTCAGTCTGCTTCTTCACCTGCGGGGGCATCCGCAGCAGCTTCCGGCTGCAGCTTTTTTTTCTCCAGCCTGATGCGCCTTTTTTCTTCCTGCTTTTTTTTCTTTGCCAAATCCCGCTGGCGCTTTTCGTATTGATAATTTGGTTTTGCCACCTTGCCACCATTGTAGGAGAGAAAAAGAAGCTTGCCTGCGCGAACATGCTGCTTGTCTGTCATGAAACGCGCAAACGGCAGAAATTTTCCGCAGATTAAAAAGCCTCACGCGTCATTTTTACAGGGAACGATCTGGAACGATCTGTGTGCCCGGCCCCACCTTGAAAGCTTATTTCAAATTGTACGGCTATTGTCAAGGGGTTTAGTCCGGTGCGATTTTTTATTGATGGCGCAATACAAGAAAGCGGCGCCAGCCGCCCCCTTGTTGTAGTGCCTCCCCGGCGTGCTGCGCCGTGAATTTTTTGTGAATTCTCTGTATCCATCCGGAGAGCCGCGCTGGGGCTTTTCAGGCGGGCAGTCATGGATGCCTGCCGCTCTTCAGCCATCACAAGCCAAGCCTCATCCTCCTGCCCTCAGTTGCCCCTGCTGTGCAAAGCGGTGTTTTGATGCACCGGCACAAGGGTTTTTAGAGCTTTTAAATAGTGCAGCCTGCATAAACGGCTGAAAATGGAGCCCCTGTCCGTTCGTCCTGAGCCTGTCGAAGGGTGAACAGCTCTTGTGTTCGGGCTTTGTACCATGTTACATAGTACAGCCAGGCTTTTACTGTAGAGCCTTGTGCTCATTATGAGTAAATGTAATGTGTTAACTGTTGCTCATTTTGAATATATAAAGGTTCACATATGGTGCATATAGAGTGAAAAAAGCTTTTTATCGCATGCTCCAAAAAAAAATTGAATATAATTTATAGCTTTTTATATTTTTTTATTTTTGTTGCAGGGCATTAAAAAAAATAATTTTTTTTGGCACAGAATGTGTTATTATAAAAGTTGTTGAGCAAATCCTTTTATTAAAAAAGCAGGCACAGAAAGGCAGATCAACAGAAAACCGAAAAGAGCAAACCAGTCGCAAGATTGGGACGCAAAACCACCGGTCCTTTATTGAGAGGATAGCGGGGCTGCCGGACATGAACATGATGCAGATCAGTCCGGCCCCTCCTTTCAATAAGGAGGGGCTTTTTATTGCAAGCGGCATACGGATTTGTTGCTGCACAGCGGAAGTATGCGCACGGTATTTATAAACTATGCACCAGCACAGGAGCACTGCAGGCCATGGAAGATTCTCTCTATGCAAAGATGCGCGGAAAGGCACGCTTCGATGCCAACCTCAAAGCCACCTACAGCATCAAGGGGCAGGCCGCCCATGATCAGGAATGCCGGATCGCCAATCTGAGCTCAAGCGGTGCGACAGCCTGCTTTCCGCGCACCGAAAGCCTGCAGAGAGGGGCTGTTGTTGTTATGGATATACCCATACCGAACACGATCCTGCGCATTGCCACTGAGGCTGAAATCATGTGGACCAAGCAGCGCTTCAATGATTTGATAAGCGGCATCAAATTTAAGGAGATACTCAGCGAAAGCATGATCCAGCGGCTCGTTAAAAAGACCCCGTAGCGGGCCATGACAATGTACATTGGCGGGTATTGTTTGCATTGTAGGAGCACCTTTAGGTGCGATTGCCTCGCGGCTGTGGCCGCTCCTGCAAGAGAACACTATCAAAAAAAAATGTCATATCCCAGGAGTACTTTACTGATACAGATCAATATGAGCTGCGTATGATCCAAACATAAAAGATGCTGCAAAGCATCAAAACCGACAAGAGCACACTATTCGTAAGAGTAGGTCGCAAAGTTACCGATCCTCACATGCAAGGACAGCGGGACTGCCGGTAGTGAAAGTACTATGTCACATCCGGCCTCTCCTTGCGAACAGGAGGGGTTTTTTATTGCACGACGCACAGAGAGACACGGCTGCCTTTCTATGGATTATAAACTGTTCTATCGAGTATTGATTCTGGAGTTGCTATGGCTATACACAATAAAAAGCCTCGCATACTGATTGTCGATGACGATTGCGTCATACGTTCTCTGATCAAAGAGTTTTACGAGGACTGCGGCTTTGAGCTGGCCGAGGCGGTTAACGGGCAGGAAGCAGTTGAGATGGCCCGTACAGGCCTGTTCGATTTGATACTTCTCGATATGCAGATGCCGGTTTTGAGCGGATATGAGGTGGCGGCTATCCTGAAAAAGGACAAGACGGCGCAAGCTGTTCCGATTGTGGTTATTTCAGGTCAGGAACCTGAGGAGGTAGAGGCGCGGATCAAAGGCTTGTATGACGGGTACGTGAATAAACCTTTCAAAAAAAACCATCTGATGCAAGCGACCATGAAGTACGTGCAGGGCGGCATGCAGGAAAAAGAGGATACGCATAAAGAGCATGGGTGATTCGGGGGTGTTTTTTGTCAAGCTTTACAACAGCACAGGAGGAATGAAAAAATGGGGGAATCTTTATATGAAAAAATGCGAGCCACTGAACGCTTCAATGTCGCTCTTCATGCCACCTACATCATCAAGGGCAGGAACACGCAGCATCAGGAATGCCGGATCGCCAATTTGAGCTCAAGCGGTGCAAAGGCCCTTTTCCCGCGCGCTGAAAGCCTGCAGAGAGGGGCTGTTATTGTCATGGAGATAGCCATACCGAACACGATCATGCGCATTGCCGCCGAGGCGGAAATCATGTGGGCCAGGCAGCGCTTCAATGATTTGACAGGGGGCCTCAGGTTTAAGGAGCTGCTCAGCGAAAGCATGATCCGGCAGCTCGTTAAAAAGACCCCGTAAAGTGCTATGAAGGCGGTTTGCATACTGCGCGTCTGCTTTGATTGCCAGAAAGGCGCTTCTGCAATGCACACAATGACCGCCACTGTACACTGTCACGCCCTGCCCGGCACCATTGTGCCTAAAAAATAGCCTTTAAGGCTATTGTAGCTTCTTTGAATATAACATAAGGTACTGCCTGAAAAATAATTTATTTTGTGATTTACAATAATTGTTTTTACAATTGTGTGTAATATGGCTCATTCTGTCGCCGGCAAACAGCGGATTGCGGAGAAACAGCACCTTCTGGAACATATGTTCGATACCCTTGAAGATGGCCTGATCATTCTCGACGGCACGGGCATTATAGAAATGGCAAATGCCTCAGCGCAGACAGTATTGGGCTGTACTGAGCGGGAGCTTGTCGGAAAATGCCTGTCGTCTTTTTATGCACAAGACCAGTATGAAGAAAATGAGCCTTCGATAATGAACAGGCTCCTTGCCTGCGGGGAGGCTCAGCGCTGCGAAATGAAATTGAGAAGCAAAAACAATAAGGTTTTTACTTGTTCAATTCATGCAACCCTGATTAAGGACCGCAGCGGCACTATTCTCGGCGGCCTGTGCAGGATCTGCGATGCCGCTGACAACAGCCTTATGGCGCAGAGCCTGCAGGAGGCTGAAGAAAAATACCGCATCGTGGCCGATTTCACCTGCGACTGGGAGACCTGGGTGGATCCTCTCGGCAACCTGAACTATATCTCTCCCTCCTGCAAAAAAATAACCGGCTACTCGGCAGAAGAGTTCCTGTCGGATGCGGACCTGCTCAAAAAAATTATCCTGCCCGAAGAAATCGAGGAAGTAAAAGCCCGCCATCAAAAAGCCCTGAAGGGAAAAAAGGACCTTAACCTGCAGTACCGTATCCGGCGCCGCGACGGCAGGATTCGCTGGATCGAGTGCACAAGCCAGCCTGTCATGATTGAAGGGCGCTACCGGGGCCACCGGGCCAGCAACCGGGATATTACCGATCGCAAAGAAGCTGAAAATTCTCTGCGCCAGAGCGAAGAGCGCTGCCGCAATCTTACAGAAACAGCCACTGACGCCATCATCACCGCTGACAGTGAGCGCCGCATCGTGGGATGGAATAAAGGCGCGGAAAAAATCTATGGCTTCAAGGCCGGAGAGGCGCTCGGGCGGGACTGCAGCCGTATGACTCCGGCGCGCTTTCGGGCCCGGCTCAATGAACTGTTTTCTCAGCTGCTTAAAAAAGGAGCGCCTTTTTCCAGCAACGCCCCGGTGGAAGGGATCGGGCTGAGAAAAGACGGATCGGAGTTCATTGCCGAACAGACCTACTCTGCTCAGTGGATAGGAACGGAGGCCTATGTCATCATCATTGTCCGCGATATAACGCAGCGCAAGGAGCTTGAAAAGAGACTGTATGAAAGCGAGGAACTGCTGCGGCTGAGCTTTGAAAACGCGCCCTTCGGCATTGCCATTTTTGATCCGGGCGGCGCGCTCATGCGGGCAAACAGCGCCTTTCAGCAGTGCCTCGGCCGCACGCTGCAGGAGCTTCAGCAGCAGGGCCTGGACCACTTTCTGCACTACGAGGACCGCACTAAAAGCATCGGGTGCTTTGCTGCCGAACCGCAGCGGCTCCGTGAGCATCTGGCCGTTGAAAACCGCTATTTCACGGGCAGCGGCACCATTATTTATATCAGCCAGCACATGCAGGGGGTTTTCGGCCCCGACGGAGACCTGCGGTTTATTGTTATGCTCATCCAGGATATAACCGACACCAAGCGGTTCAATCTGTTCAACGTGAATATTATAAAAAACATAAAGGGGCTCTATCTCCAGCTGCAGGAACTGGCCGAAACCCTGCCCGACAGCCGGCAGCTGCCCGATGCCAAATCGCTGAGCGATTATGCCCTGTCGCCAACGGAAACCCGCATTGCAGCCATGATATACCACGGCTACACCAACGAAAAAATAGCCAGGCAGCTCTGCATTTCAGTCAATACGGTCAAGCACCATATCACCAGCATTTACGCGACGCTCAACGTGGGAAACCGCCTTGAGTTCATCAGCACGATACGGGAAAACCGCATTGTTATCTAGGCTTGTGTACCCCCGAATCCCGTGATCGCCCGCCCCCCGTTCATGGCAGCGCTCCGCGCTCCCCGTACCTGCTTGTCATGGCGTTCAGAAAAAATCAGTGCCTGCGGCGATGCTTCCTGAAGCGGGCAGCGCAACCACCGCGCGGTTGTGATTTCGCCCGCACCCGATGGCACCATAAGGCCTAAAAAATAGCCCATAAGGCTATTGTGGTACTGCAGTTATTTTATTACTGTAAATAAATTTTAAAAATTCTCATGCAGTGAAAGCAGGGGGAGCAGCCTTCGGGGGCGGGAACAGCATTGCTGCACCGCCTCCTGAAACCGGTTCAGTAGCGCTTAACAGGTTGATGGTATCGGGATTGGCAGTTGCAGCATATTTTGGGGGGCGTCAGCATGGAGTCAGGCAGCACCCCCCTCTCGCAAAAACAGTGTTCGCATCCCCCCCCTCCCGCGCGCGGCTGCGGCTCGCGCGGCCTGCGCTTTTTCGCCTTTCGGATCAGGCAGCCAATCGACTGAGAGCGGCCCCGGAGCAGCATGCCGGCAGGCGGGCTGCAGGGAAACACTTCTATGAGGCCATGATGAAAAAACTATGGGCAGTTGTCTGTCTGGCGCTGCTTTTCCCCGCGGCGGCAGCAGCGCAGGAGCTTCCCGGCCGGCGCGAGATCAGCTGGGGCCATCTTGCCCTGGCGCCCGGCCTGGCCGTGCAGGAGGTCTATGATGACAATATCTATTACGGCAGCGGCAGCAACCGCACAAGCGAGCTGAAGGAGGGAGACTGGATCAATCATGTCAAGCCGGCCCTGCTGCTTGACTACAGTCTGGAAGAGCGGGGCAGGGTGCAGCTCGGCTATGAGGGCGATTTCGCCCGCTACGGGCACAACAGCTTCAATGACTGGCGCACGCACCGGGGCCTGCTGGATATTGACTACCGGGCGCCCGGCGGCCTGATCGTCAAAATAAAAAATACGCTGACCGATGCCGAGGACCCCTACGGCAGCCTGAACGAATACGGCCTGGGGCGCAAAACAATGCGCTGGCTGAACGACTTTGCCGGCACGGCGGGATTTGCGTTCAGCGACCGGTTCAAAGTGCTCACGTTTTATAATTGCTTCAAGCAGCGCTATGCCGACCGCGAGGACTTTACCCAGAATTACACGGCAGCCGAAGCCGGCGCGGGCGGCGAAGCGAAGGTGGCGGACAAGACCTGGCTGTTTCTGCGATCCTATGCCGGCCAGCAGAAGTACGACACGCACCGCGCGGGCGTTACCGGATCAAATGACGCTTCCTATGGCTGGAAGCGGGTCAACGCCGGCCTTGCCTGGGACTCCGAGGCACGCTTCGAGGGCGAGGTGAATGCCGGGTATCAGTGGAACAGCTTTGATAACAGCCATGACAAAAACGCCGTCTCCTATAAAGACGAAAGCAGCTGGATCGCCGCCACATCGGTTGATTTCCGGCAGTCGGACACAAGAACGATCCGGCTGGATTTTTCGCGCAACCTGCGCCAGCTGTCAGGGGGCCAGAACGGCTATTTTATGAGCACGGGAGCCGGGCTGGGCCTGAGCCAGCAGATTAATCGGCGCATGCTGCTGCTGGCGGGATACGCCTACACGAAAAACAAGTACACCTCGAGCTATGATTCATACTCGGGCAGAAAAGACGGCATTCACGCGGCCCGGGCCTCGCTGAACTATATGCTTGCGGACTGGCTTTGCGTTGGCCTCGGGTATATCCGCTTGAAGGACAGCTCAAATAATTCCCGGGACAGCTATACGGTCAACCGGGTGAGTATTTCACTGGACATGAATCCGGCTTTTTCAGGGCGCCGACCGTAGCTGCCCGCGCACGATGAAGATTTCGGAGTAAATACAAGTTCAAGGTTCAAAATGTATTGTAGGGGCAGGTTTCACACCTGCCCGGAGTTCGGAAGGCGGAAAGTTAGAGAGTTGTGCTGAGCATCTAATTTTCTGATTTTCAAAAAATAATAGAGCATTACTATAACCGGTTTATCCATTCTGTCATCTCGACCGCAGGGAGAGATCTTAGGCTGAAGTACAATCAAGGGGCTAGGATTTCTCCCTACGGTCGAAATGACAATGTGGCTACAGCTTTTTGAAAAATGCTCTAGCCCGGTGACTACAGGCGGCAGAGCGCCTGTGACTCACGGGGCGGAGCTGTATAAAAAGCAGGCCGCTCTTACAGATCGGATGTAACCTGCACTACCTGATTCAAGATAGAAGATGAAACAATCAACAGCCATGATCCATACAACATTTTCAGACCCGCTTGTAAAGAGAGTTCATTATGAACAGTAAAAACCAGACAGTGCGCCGGGCTGTGTGCCTCATCATGCTCCTTGCGTGTACCGGCTGCAGCCTGCCGGGAAGGGACATTATCAAAACCATCAGCGTTGCACCCGGCTCAGACGGTGCGGCAGGCCTGTCGGCGGCCGACCGCGCGGCCCTGGAGAGCATCAAAAAAGCCTCTGCCGGCAGCGGCGCGCAGGCAGGCCTGCACTCGGTTCTGACGGGCACAGCGCGCACCGTGACGGTTGCCGAGTACCTGCGGCTCTACCCCGATGCCGACGGCAAGGGCACGGCCGATTACCGCGTGGGCGGCAATGACGTGCTGAGCATCACGGTCTATGGCGAGCCGGACCTTTCAAGCCCGGCCCTGCGCGTTGCAGCCGACGGCTATATCTCGTTTCCGCTGATCGGCAGGCTGAAAGTGGGAGGCCTCACAACGGCGCGGGTGGAGGCGCTCATAGCCGGCAGGCTTGCCCGGGGCTACCTGCTTGGCGCCCATGTAACGGTCAACGTGACCGAATATAACAGCAAGTGGTTCCTGGTGCTGGGGGCGGTCGAGAAGCCCGGCAGCTATCCCCTCGCCGCCAATGAGCAGATCTTAAACGCCATTTCAAAGGCCGGCGGCATACCGCAGGAGCAAAAGGGCGCGGGCAGGAAAGCAAAGCTTGTGCGCACGGTGCATGCGGGCACGGCCCGCGAGGAGCAGCTGGTCATCGACATTGACCTGCAGGACATCATGCAGGGCGCCGGCCGGCACGCCAACCTGTTTCTGTCCGACAAGGACGCCCTTTTTATTTCCATGCCGGAAAATTATTACCTGCTGGGCGAGGTGAAAAAGCCCGGGATGTATCCGCTGGCCGAGCGCGATATCAGCCTTGTTGAAGGCATCGGCATTGCCGGCGGCTTCACCAATCTCGCGGCGCGCAACAGCACCCGCATTATACGCAGCCAGAACGGCCGGGAGACCATTATCGTGGTCAGGGTCGATGCCGTCACCAGGGCGGGCATGCAGCTGCGCGAGATCATCCTGCAGCCCAATGATATCGTTATTGTGCCGCAGAGCTTTTTCTAGTGACGGGTAGTAGTCAAGAAACAAAATTCACCGCAGAGGCGCACAGGCCGCACAGGGAAGAACAATGCCCCCCTCAGCGTGCTCCGCGCCTCGAGCGCAGCGGGCGGTGAAGAAAAAGTTGTCCGCACAGGCCGCACAGGGAAGAACAGGAACTGCTGCCGCAGGCCGGAGCCTTTATGCTTTTCGCCCACTCAGCGGAAAGGATAAAAATTCCACCCTCAGCGTGCTCCGCGCCTCGAGCGCAGCGGGCGGTGAAGAAAAAGTTGTCCGCACAGGCACAGCCCTTTGAAATCAGCCACATGCTGTCAATGGTGAAGTTAAGTTAAGAAAAACAAAATTCTTCGCAGAGGCGCACAGGCCGCACAGGGAAGAACAGGCGCTGCTGCCGCATGCCGGAGCCTTTATGCTTTTCGCCCACTCAGCGGAAAGCATAAAAATTCCCCCCTCAGCGTGCTCCGCGCCTCGAGCGCAGCGGGCGGTGAAGAAAAAGTTGTCCGCACAGGCACAGCACTTTGAAATCAGCCACATGCTGTCAATGGTGAAGTTAAGTTAAGAAAAACAAAATTCACCGCAGAGGCGCACAGGCCGCACAGGGAAGAACAGGCACTGCTGCCGCAGGCCGGAGCCTTTATGCTTTCCGCCCACTCAGCGGAAAGGATAAAAATTCCCCCCTCAGCGTGCTCCGCGCCTCGAGCGCAGCGGGCGGTGAAGAAAAAGTAACGGGTGGGTGCAACCCACCATTGACGGGCAGGCAGATATGTTGGCGGGTTTCGCTTTGCTGCACCCACCCTGTAGCTGAACCCTAGCCCCTGAATTGTATTGGAGAGAAAAAATGGCAGACAGCCGGGAGCAGTTCGATAACGACGATTTCATGGACATGGACATAGAGGATACCATCAATATCCGCGACTATGTGCGCACTGTTGTGAAGCGGTGGCGGCTGATCACTGCCGTGTGGGGGGCCGTCGCTGCCGCAGGGCTCATCTACTGCCTGACCGCCACGCCCATCTATGAAGCCACCTCAGGCATCATTATCGACAAGGAGGAAAACGACCGCGGCTCGCTGCAGGAGGCCGTGTTCACCGACACCAGCGGCGCCGAATACTATCAGACCATGTACAAGATACTGGAGAGCCGCTCGGTTGCCCTCAATGTCATTGAGCGCCTGGGCCTTGACAAAAACAAGGCCTTTGCCCCGCAGGGCGAGGAAGCGCAAGCCGACAACGACACCCGGGAAGAGCTCCTGATAACGGCTCTGCAGGCCAATTTAAAAATCGCGCCTGCGCCAAAAAGCCACTATGTCAACATCAACTACCGGTCAACAGACCCGGCCCTGGCCGCGGCCATTGCCAATGCCCTGGTCGAGGCCTACCGCGAACATGCCTTTGCCATGAAGCTCGATTCGGTGCAGAACTCGGTGCAGTGGCTCAAAGACAATCTTGCCCAGGAGCGCAAGAAGGTTGAAACCGCGGAGCAGGCCCTGCTGTCATTCCGGGAGCAGTACAATATCGTCATGGATTTCTCCAGCGACACCGAGACCATAACGGCGCAGAAGCTGGCGCAGCTCAACGGGCAGGTTGTGGAGGCTGAAACCGCCCGCGCCGAGGCAGAAACACGCTACAGGCAGGCCGCGGCCCTTTTGCAAAAGCCGGAGATGCTCGACTCCATTCCCGAGGTGATGGCCAACCCCCTTATTCAGCAAATCAAAACCACGGAGGTCGGGCTCGTGCAGCGCCGCTCGGAGCTGTCGAAAAAATACGGCCCCCTGCACCCCCAGATGGCGGGCCTGCAGTCGGAGCTGAAAACCCTTCAGGCCAAAAAGGAGCAGGAGATCGGCCGCATTGTCAGCGCCCTTGACAATACCTACAAGGTAACCCTTGCCAAGGAAAATTCGCTCAAGGAAGCTCTTGCCGCGCAGAAGACCGAGGCCTTCAGCCTGAACAAGAAAGCCATACAGTATACGGGCCTGTACTGCGAGGCCGAAGGCGCCAAGGCCATGTATTCCCTGCTGCTCAAGCGGTTCAAGGAAACCTCGGTCACGGAAAACCTCAAAATCGGCAATATCCGCGTGGTCGACAGGGCCAAGCCCCCGCTCAAGCCGGTCAAGCCGAAAAAGCGGCTGTACATGCTCATTGCCCTCATGATGGGCCTGGCAGCGGGCCTGGCCGCGGCGTTTTTTCTGGAATACATGGATGACGCCGTCAATGTGCCCGACGACATCACGCAGCAGGTGCGCATTCCCTTTCTCGGCTCGGTGCCCCTCATACCGCCGGCGCAACCCGGCGGGCAGGCAGACAACCCGCCCCCGGAAATGGTTGCAGCCCTGACGCCCCGGTCCAGTATCAGCGAGGCCTACCGGGGCATACGCACAAATCTTCTGCTGTCGCTTGCCGCAACAGAGCCGCGGATCATCCTGGTGTCGAGCGCCGATGCCGGGGCCGGCAAAACCACCACCGCCTGCAATATCGCCGTGGTGCTGGCGCATTTCAACTACCGGGTGGTGCTCATCGACTGCGATCTGCACCGGCCGCAGCTCGGAAAGCTCTTTAACATTGAGCACCCCGAGGGCATGACCAATCTGCTGGTGGGCGGCAAAACACTGCAGGAGACGAGCTTTGCCACCGGCATTCCCAATCTGACGGTCATCCCGTCGGGCCCCATTCCGCCCAACCCGTCTGAAATGCTCGGCTCCCCTAAAATGAAGGCCATACTCGATCAGCTCAAGCAGCACTTTGACAAGATCATTATCGATGCCCCGCCTGCGGGCGCCGTGACCGATCCGCTGGTCATGGCAAAGTTCACCGATGGCGTGGTGCTGGTCGTGCGCGGCGGCAGAACCGAGCGCAGGGCCGTGGCCCATGCAGCGGACAATCTGAAAAAAATCGGGGCCCATGTGTTCGGCGCCGTGCTCAATGGCGTGGACATGAGCAGCAGCGGCTACTATCACTACTATCACCACTATTATCACAACTACGGCTACGCCTATGGCCAGAAGGCCGGCGGTACAAAGAAATCAAAAGTCACCAGCAAAATCCCTTTTCTCAACCGCAGGGCCTGAGCACGGGTCAGGGATCGGGGGTCAGGGCTCGGGGATCACAGGGGCCGGAGTATCGGGAATCGATGGAGGGGCATAGGGCCTATGCCCGAATATAAAATTGCAGGGGCAGATCTGTGTGTCTGCCCGAAAACCGTATCCTTAATCAGGAATCATGAACTTTGTTTTTTTTATTTACTTCGAACTTTGGGCAGGTTTGAAACCAGCCCCTACACTATGTTTAGAACCCTGAAACCTGAAACTTAAACCTTGAACCCTTGAACCCTAAACCCTAAACCCTTGAACCCTGAAACCCTGAAACCTTGAAACCCTGAAACCTTGAAACCCTGAAACCTGAACCCCCTATGTCCGATACAGCATCTCATTTTGAATACCGCTTTGGCTGGCGGTGGCTGCTGCCGCTTGAGCCGGGCCAAACCATATCTCTGGCCGGCTTTGATGAGCAGGAGCGGGCTTTCTGGCGCGACGCTCTTACCCCTGCAGCGCGGGTTGAGGCTGCCGGGCCGCCGCAGGGCTGGATTATTGATGCGGAGCGGGCTTCCGTACACCCCGCCAGCATGCGCTCCATGATCGCCGGAGCGCAGTGGGTGGCTGTTGTCGGGCCGCAGGCTTCGGTACAGCAGTGGCGGCGTTCCCTGGCCGGCGGCCTGTCGCATATTCGCGAGTATGGCCTGCTGCCCGAGGAAAATCCGCGAGTCGTCATTCCTCTGGGTTCGGCCCGCCATACCCGGGCGGCGCTGCATCTGTATCGGCCGGAGTTCAGCCGCGACCGGTTGAGCGTCGCGCTGGTGCGCATGTTTACCCGGGTGGTCGGCTCCGGGCTGCTGCGGCGGCGGGTGGTGCTTATAGCTGCGCGGCCCGGCGGCGCTGCGCCCATGAGCCAGGCGGCGGCAAAACTGGCAGCCGACGGGAACAAGCCGTTTACCGACTTTGCGATCCAACTTGGCTCGCCCGGGGCTCAGTGCATAACAGCTGTTCTGCCCCTGCATAAAGCCCGGCCGCAGTGCCTAGTGAAAAATGCGGCCATGCCGGAAGCCAGAGAGCGCTTAAAAAACGAAGCGGAAGCTCTGCAACGCCTGAGCCACAGCCCCTGTGCGCCAGCTATTCCCCGGTACAAAGGCTTACTGGAGCATGCCAAAGCCCTGCACCTCTTTCAGGAGTATCGCAGCCCCCG
>JAFGCP010000056.1 GCA_016932595.1 Deltaproteobacteria bacterium | reverse complement strand
GGAGGTAACAGCCGTGACGAGAGAAGAACTGCTCGACAAAGCATTACACTGCAACAGATGCGGCACCTGCCGCGGCGTTACCCAGGATGTGATCCCCGATGTGGCATTCGCCCTGCAATGCCCCAGCGGCTCGAAATTTTTCGGCTGCTATGAGCCGTCAGGCCTTATGTATATGGCACGGGGACTGGCCATGGGTAATTTGAAATGGAATGAAGACCTGGCAAAAGTGCTGTACGCCTGCACCATGTGCGGCTACTGCGATGATTTCTGCCAGCGCGGGTATCGGCATACCCCTGCCATTGAGATTCTTGAAGAACTGCGCAGAGATATTCCGCAGAAGCTCAAACCCAAAGCCCTTCAAAAAGCGACCGACAGCCTCAATATCCCCAAGGCTAATAAGCTGCCGGTTCTTGCCGGCTACGGGATCACAGACATCGCACCGGGCAAAAAGGCCGACACGATTTTCTTTCCGGACAATACGCTGATGCTCAATGCCGGGAAGCTTAAGGAGATCGGTTATATTTTCAAAAAAAGCGCTAAAAAAATCGGCTGCTTCATAAACGATCCCCTGCCCCCGGTGAATGCCTCACTGGTGTTCGGCGGCTGTGATGATGCACTGGCAGCCTGCATGGCGGAAATCGATGACAGGCTGGAAGATGCAGCGGTAAAGACCGTCATCGTCTACAACCCTGAAAGCCTGTCGGTGCTCAAGCGCAACAGCAAGTCGGGCGTTGAATTCATTTCCATTACGGGCTTTTATGCCGGACTGCTTAAAAGCAAAAAGGCAAAAAAGCTGAAAATGCCTGCTGTCACGTATCAGGACCCCTGCCATCTTGGCCGCTACGCCAAAGACTATGCAGCTCCCCGCGAAGTGATTAAGGCTCTGGGCCTTGAGCTGAAAGAAATGTGGCGCTCGGGGAGCAATTCCCTGTGCTGCGGAGCAGGCGGCGGCGTCCTGGCATCAAACCCGGCCCTTGCCAGGCAATATGCTGAAACGCGTATGCAGGAAGCAAGCGCAACCGGCGCAAAAGTAATGATTACGGCCTGCCCCTATTGTCTTGCAAATCTCACCAGCGCTAAGCCGCGTGATTTCAAGATAGTGGACATAACGACACTCGTTGCGCAGGCTTATGGCTTTTCCGGAAAGGAGGGCGGTAAGTAATGAAAGCACAAGAGGTTATTAAAGGTCTAAAAAGAATTGTAGGAGCTGATTGGGTCCGCTCCGACGAGCTCAGCCGCTTCCACAACGGCGCTGACGTGCTTACGCATTTCGGCCAGGGCGCCATGTATCCGGAAAATCACCCCCTTGCGGTTGTCATGCCCGGCTCGACAAAGGAAGTTCAGTCGGTGGTGAAATTCGCAGCAAAGAACAATGTCCCGCTGTACTGCATCGGCGGGGGCACGGTGCTTTTGGTCGGCTCTGTACCCGGCAAGCCCGATGCAGCCATTATATTTGATTTTCATCGCATGCAGAAAGTAGTGCTCGATAAGGACCGTCTGGTCGTGCGGGTACAGCCCGGCGCAACCGGCCTTCAGGTCAGCCAGCTCGTACGCGGCGAGGAAATCGGCTATCGCCCCTATTTCGGCGGCTCACCCGGAACATCGCTATTTGTCGCCTACCAGGTGTTCACCGGCCAGAACAAAATGGCAGGCTATCTCGACGGCATGGGCATCAACTGCGTAGCGGGCATGGAAATGGTGCTTCCGAGTGGCGAAATCGTGCGCACGGGCTCCATGCTGAATCCGAAGGCTCCCGGTTGGCCCCATGGCCCCGGTCCCGCCCTCACCTACCTGCCCTTCTTCTCCAATGCAGGCTATGGCGTGGTGACGGAAATGGAATTCCGCTGCTTTTCAACACCGCAGGAATGCGCCTCTCTGTGGGTTACCTTCAAGAGCCTGCGTGAAGCCTGCGAGGCCATGAATGCCGTTATTAAAAGCGAATACGCCTGCGGCGCAACCGTTATGGGGCCCGGCTGCTGGACACACGCACTGTACTCCTCCCAGCACTGGCAGGAAGGCGCCCACTTCGTCAAGGGCACGCAGGACATCAATGTTATCGGCATGTCGTTCCGCGGCACAAAGAAAAAAGTGACCTATGAGCGCAATGCCTGCATTAAAATGCTGCAGCAGTATGGCGGGACAGCCATGCCTGACTGGATGGTCGCGATTCTTGACGGCCATGAAGCAAATGCTGCCGGCTGGCAGCAGTGCAACAGCCCCAAAATCTGCGGCACCTTCAATGGCAAGTCGAATTCAGGCGGTATTTTCGTATCAGGCGGCGTCTTTGACCAAATGCCGCAGCTTGAAGAATATATGCGCCGCGGCATGGAAGAGTACCAGGACGTCTGCCGCAAAAACAAAACATTCCTCAATCATCCTGACCCGACAATCCGGCTCTATGCCAGCTGCGGCCAGACCTATCTCTCGATGGGAGGGCATGCCAATGCCGCAGGAGAAGTTATCTTCGTGCTTGACTTTGCGAGCCGCGAATTTCTGCCCATGATCGGGGAAATAAAGGGCCGCTTTGACAAGATGATGAAGGAAATCGGCATGGCGCCTCTTGGCACCGGTCGCGATGGCCGCACCTGGAATGAATGCAAGGATCATTTTGAAGTTGCAAAATTAATCAAGAAAACGGTTGACCCGAAAGGCTTTATGGCTCCGGGCGTCGCTTTCCCGCTGTAAAACCAGACATGTTAAAAAAAAGCCGGTGATACTATCACCGGCTTTTTTTTATTCTTCTTAGAGCATTTTTCTTTATTTTGTAGCCGAATTCTCCAGACATGGCAATCACGTTCATGGTGAACTTGTCGAACCATGAACGGAAAGTCGACCCTTCGACAGGCTCAGGGCGAACGGATAGGAATTTCTTTTTTGAAGATATTTTTTTTGCAGGCTGCAGTATTTATAAAAATGGTGTAGTTAAATATCTTCAGTTGGAAACACTCATTTGAATTATTTTTTTTGACTTAAAATAATAAATGGATTAACTATTTTAAAAAAATATTCAGCTTTGTCTTACAATCATGAAAATGCCAACACCCAGAGAATGGTTTAAAAACTGTGCGCCGCAATCAGGTATCGCGCAAAGGCTGTTCTGGTACATACTGATGTTCAGCCTGTTTATGTCGATAATCACCGGCGGCCTGCAAAGCTATTTTCACTACCAAAGAGAACTGGCCGCCCTTGAAGAGAATTTCACCGATATTGAGCGCAGCCAGTTTCCTGCAATCATAGAAAATGTATGCTTACATAACACCGCTGCGCTTTTCAAGCAGGCCTGCGCCATCAAAAACATGCCTTATATTGTTCATGTGACCATCAATGACAGAGAAAACGAGCTGGCTTTTGCCGGCGAAAGTGCGGGCAGGAATCTGATCAGCCGCCAATTTCCGATAACCTGTTTTTATGACAAAGCTACACGACAAACAGCCATGCTGACGGTAACAGCCTCCACCGATGACATTACCAGCGCGGTCATGAAATCTTTTTTAAAAACACTTATCCGCGATGCACTCAATACCCTGCTGCTGGTGCTGGCAATTCTTCTGTTCGTGCATTATTTTTTCAAGCGGCGTATCAATGTACTTATCAACTGTATCCAGGGCCTTTCCCCACAGCAGGTGGATACCCCATGCGTTCTCCAGCGCGCTCAGGGCAAAACCCGGGATGAACTTGCTATGCTGGCCGCTTCGATAAACGCTCTGCGCTGCAGGCTGCTTGAATGCTATAAACAGTTGAATGAAAAAAAGCTTGAACTGAACCGCACCTCATCCGTCTTGACGCATATACTGCACTCGATTCCCCTGGCTATTTTCTGGAAGGATACGCGGAGTGTCTATCTCGGCTGCAATGAAAAATTCGCCCTTTTGGTTGATCTGGAATCACCGGATCAAATTATTGGCAGATCTGATCTTAATCTGAAATGTACGGCAGAAGAAGTTGAACAACTGCAAGCATGTGAACGTTCTGTCATTGAAAAAAAACAGCGGCAGCATATCGTTCAACACCTGCGCACACCTGCAGGCTCGCCGCGATGGCTGGATAGTACCCTCATACCGCTTATTGATGATGCAGGCTCATGCTATGGCTTTCTCGGGCTGATCGAAGACATAACCGGACAGAAACTGGCTCAGGAAAACCTGCGCCAGAGCGAACAGCGTTTTCGGAGCTATTTCGAACTGCCGCTGACCGGTATTGTCATTACGTCGACTGAAAAAAGCTGGCTTGATGTGAACGACAGAGCCTGTGAAATACTGGGGTATACGAAGGAAGAACTCCTGCAGCAGACATGGTCATCAATGACACATCCGGAAGACCTTGCCGGCGATGTCGATAAATTCAACCTCATGCTTGCCGGGGAGATCGATCAATATGCCATGGAGAAACGTTTTCTACGAAAGGATGGCAGCATTGTATATGTAAATTTGGCTGTCGGTTGCGTTCGAACAGCCGACGGTGGCGTTGACTATGTTGTAGCGCTTTTTGATGACATCTCCGAACAAAAAAAATCACGGGACGAGCTTATGATGCTGTCTGCCGCAGTCCAGCAGGCACATGAAATCATCGTCATTACGGATATACAGGCTGTTATACAATACGTAAATCCGGAATTCTCCCGCACGACGGGCTATAGCAGCGAAGAGGCCATCGGGAACACACCCGCGCTGCTGCGAAGCGGAAAGCATGATGAAATGTTCTATCAAAGGCTCTGGTCAACGATTTTGCAGGGCGACACGTGGCGTGGCCGATTCATAAATCGTAAAAAAAACGGCGAACTCTATGACGAGGAAGCAGCCATTTATCCCATATGCAATGCCGCAGGCAGGGTTACAAACTACGTTGCCGTCAAACGTGATATAACCCATGATCTGAAAATGGAGCAACAGCTGCGGCAGGTTCAGAAAATGGAGGCAATCGGAACGCTGGCCGGGGGGATCGCTCACGATTTCAATAATATTCTGGGCGTTATTTACGGATATGCGGAAATGTCACTGGACCCCTCGGAGACTATGCCGCAAATTAACAGCAATCTCCAACAGCTTATCAGCGCAGCCAACCGCGCAAAAGACCTGATACGCCAGATTCTCACCATCAGCCGGCAGACCGAAAAAGAAGCCCTGCCGGTTACCATTTCTCCCATCATCAAGGAGGTCATCAGATTCATACGGGCTTCACTGCCATCAACAATACAGATAAAACAATCATTATCGGCAAAAAACGACCTGCTCCTTGCAGATCCAATACAGATACACCAGCTGCTCATGAATTTATGTACAAACGCTGGTCACGCAATGAAGGAATCCGGAGGGGTGCTGGAAATCAACCTTCACAACATGCACTTCAGCGATACGGATGTACAGGAATATCCTTTATTGAAAAGCGGTGATTATCTCTGCCTCGCTGTTCGCGACACGGGATGCGGCATATCGGACAGTAATATGGAGCATATTTTCGAGCCTTATTTTACGACGAAAGAACCCAGCGAAGGAACCGGGCTTGGCCTCGCGGTGGTGCATGGCATCGTGCGTAAATATAGCGGCGATATCAGGGTCACGAGCGAGGTCGGCAAGGGCACATCAGTAAATATCTATCTGCCGGTAGTAGCAAGGGAGACCGAGAGTAAAATAGAAATAGCCTCGGCAATTCCCCGGGGTACAGAGCATATTTTGTTTGTCGATGATGAAGATGCACTGGTAAAAACAAGCAAAATAATACTTGAACGTCTGGGCTACAGGGTTACTGGCCTGACAAGCTCTGAGCAGGCACTGGCTCTATTCAATAAGACACCCGATGCATTTGACCTTTTAATAACAGATAAAACAATGCCTGAACTTTCGGGTTTTGATCTCGTGCAGGCGATGAAGACTCAGCGGCCCGACATGCCGATGATTCTCTGCACGGGCGTGAGTATCAAATCGGATTTTGAGAAGGTACAGGAAATCGGCATTAATGCTTTTATTCTGAAGCCATTCAACAAGCAGGAACTTGCCTGCATCATCAGAGATGTCTTGGATCGAAGGCATATTCCGGAATGGGCGCAGAAAACCTGAAAGCAAACAACTGCTTGAGTCTCTAGTGACTTATGACTTTTTAAATTGGTGGTGATGGTTTTTATTGTAGGAGCACCTTTAGGTGCGATTGTTTCGCGG
>JAFGCP010000055.1 GCA_016932595.1 Deltaproteobacteria bacterium | reverse complement strand
GGCTACAAAAAAACCGTAGGACGGACAAAGAACCTGTTTAACCTGCAAAACCTTTTTGTGCCGGACACGCTTTGCTTTGTGCCGGCCTACACATTCAACTCGCGTTAGGTTCGTGTCCGGCTTGTGATCCCTTTTCAATGGGAAGCGGTACTTAGAATGACATTTTTTTAGTAATTCAAAAAAACAAGACATTAATCAATGCTAGTTATCCTGAGCGCAGTCATGCATCCCACACCAGAGATTCTTCACTGCGCTGCGCTTCGTTCAGAATGACTTCCCGGGGATTGCCTGGTATACCGGATTTGTCATCCTGAGCTTTGAGAAGAATCTCTCTTTTGCCCTATCAGACGCCGTATTGTGCCCAATGCCATTTCAGCCCAGAGGGGCGCTTACTCCCGGGGAAGAATTTTTACATCGACTTTGCCTTTCAGCTTGTCGGCGAAGGCCTGTGCGTCGGCCGCGCTGCCCACAATTGCGCCATAGTGCATGGGGATGGCATATTTCGGGTGTATCGCCAGGGCGGCCTCCGCAGCCTCATCTGCCGTCATCACGTAGGTTCCCGAGACCGGCAGCAGGGCTATATCGGCCCTGCTGTTTTTCATCTCGGGAATAAAGTCCGTATCTCCCGCATGATACACGCGCGCTCCGTCAATCGTGATAATGAAGCCCAGCTTGCCGTCTGCTTTGGGGTGAAACTGCTTGTTGGTGTTGTATGCGGGAACAATTTCAACCTCGACCCCCTGAACGGCGAACCGGTCGCCGGGCTTGACAATGCGCACATCACCCTTAAGCTTGCCGGCAGAGGCCCTGTCGGTGATTATGACAGTATCTTTTTTTTGAATCTTGTGTATGTCTTCCGGCGAGCAGTGATCAAAATGATCATGGCTCACCAGGATGATATCGGCCGGCACCGTTGATGTAATCTGATACGGGTCAAGGTAGATCACCTTTGACGCATCGATTCGAAATCCGTCATGTCCCAGCCAGTGGATTTTTTTCAGCAGTGCTTCAATCATGGCAGACCTCCCTCTTTTAAATGCAGACTGTTTAAGGCTCCCGCGCTGTGTCGTCCAGCAGCACGGAAGGGTAATAGCATTTAAAAATAAGACAGGGGCTGTTGTACAGTTTTTTGTAGAGATTCTGCACAAGCGAACGGAACTGTTTTTTTGACGGCTTTTGATTATGAAGATAGTCCAGCGCCTGCTGCAGGAACTGCACATCCTTGACTTTTCGCTCGGTTATATTGCCCCGGCCCACTATCTTTACCCCGGCAAGGCCCATCTGCTCGAACTCATACAGCGAGCAGGCGCCGCAGGGCCGGTCGTCGATATGGCAGGCAGACCAGAAATGCTGCCGCTCCATGGAAACCTTCTCCCGCAGAACCTGTTCCGCCTCTGCTTCCGGCAGGCCCTTGACCGAGGCGGTGATCTTATACAGCATCATGCAGGCGTTTTCATAGTCGCGCTTGTCCTGGCCGTCGGGGACAAAGGCTGCAAGGCCGTGCTGAAACGTGCAGAACCCATCCACATTGGCGCAGCGGGAATTGAGGATAAATGTTTCAAGCTCGATGCCGCTGGTGTTCGCGGCCACCTGGCCGATTTCCTCCAGGGAGAGATGGCGGGGCAGAATAACGCGTGAGGCGCCCAGGTCGCGGTAAAAATGCACGGAGGATGAATTGAATGCCGTGCCAGCCGTGCTTATGTGAATTTTTACCCGCGGATTCATGTCAAGAATAGTCAGGATTATGCCGATATCTCCTACAATAAAGGTATCAACCCCGGTCGCGAGAGCCCGCTCGATATATTTGATAAGATAGGGGTACTGGCCCCGGCTGTAATAATGCTCATTGAGCGTAATAGCCACGGGCACAGTATGCCGGTGGGCAATGGCAATGCTTTGCTCCAGCTCCTGAAAGTTTTTAAAATGGGGCGATGTGTTATAGACGGGCGTATCCTCCTGGCGGCGATTCAGCGATGCGGCCACGGAGTAGTTTTCACGCCAGTCTTCGGGCAGCACGCCGCAGTAGAATTCACCGGCCCCTGCCTTGATAAGGGGCTCGGTTTCCTCAACGGTGCTGAGCGGTGACAGTATTTTTATAGGCATGATGTAAGGGCTCTTCAGCTTGAGATTTTCCGGTGTGGCGCATGTGTAGGACTATGTAGCATAAAAAAAATTATTGGTAAATTACTTAACGGCAAACAGGGCGGCATTTTTCTATGAGTGGAGATAGCTGCAAGCCCGCGCCGGCGGTGCTTGCATGTTTTACAGCGCAGGTGCAGGAATATAATAAGCTTATTTTTTGGGGCTGAAAGTTTTAAAAATTTATTAAATTGTGCTAGCCTCTGAATTTCTGTATATTCTGATTTGTTTTGAATGACATCAGGAGGGACTATGATAAAAGGATTGTTGACTGCAGCGGTACTTTTCATGCTTCCGGCATTTGCCGGCGCCGAAACGATGTATATTACCGACAGGATTGAGGCATCCGTCCGCTCGGGCAAGGGGCTTGCGGCCGGGTCAAAGTATCTGGGGGTTGTTCGCACCGGTGATGCGGTTGAGGTGCTTGCAATGGATGGGGATTATGCACAAGTCAGGCTTGGAAACGGCATGGAGGGCTGGCTGCATATGCGCTATCTGATAGCAGCGCCGCCGGCGGATAGTGAAAAGCTCAAGGAAAAAAATAAAAGCGCGCAGGATGAAGTGGCCCGGCTGCGGGAGGAAAAGGCAGGTTTAGAAGCTCTGCGCAATCAGCAGGCACTGAAGATGAAAGAAGATGAGGCTGCCTTTGAATCACTGAAAGCCGGGTGCGCTGATTATATTAAAGCTCGTGCAGAGATCGAAAAGGCACAGCAGGAGGTTGCTTTACAAAAAGAGATCACAGCACAGCTGACAAAAGAGAATGAACTTCTTGCGCAGAATACGCGACTTATGTGGTTTATTTTCGGCGCCGCCGCGGTTTTGTGCGGCTTCATTATCGGCATGTGGCTCCAGAGCCTGCGCAAGCGACGCAAGCCCAGAATCAGCTTTTAGTTTTTGTATAAAAAATTTTTTTATAATAATTTATTTAAAAAATTATTCCCCTCGCAGTGACAATTTGACACTGTAAATTTTCTTGACTTTACGGGGGTTTTTCTTTAGCATACTAAGAAATTAGGTATGAAACCTGATACAAAAAAAGATCTTTCTAATGTCATCAAGTCGGTTTCCCACATCGGGAGTTTCGGCCTCACGATGGGCGCCTGTATCCTGATGGGCTATTATCTGGGTAAGTACATTGATGGTAAGCTCGGTACCGCTCCCTGGTTCATGGTGGTGCTGGTTTTGCTGTTTATGGTGGGCGCTTTTATCAAGTTTGTTCAGGAAACCAAGGCTGTAAGCGATAAACAAGCCGGGAAAAAAGGTGATGTGAGTCATAATTGAAAAGCCTCTACGGAAAGATAAAAATGGTATTAGATACCCCAAGAAGAGTTTTTTTTTATCTATCCTCATCGCTCTGACCCTGATTCTTGTATCCGCTTTTGAAGGGGATAGGGCTGTAACCAACGGTCTTATCGTCGGTTCTCTTGCCGGAATAAGTTTTTTCCTTGTTGCCTGGTGGTGCGTAAATGTTATCGTGAAGGACAAGCGCAAGGAGCAGACCAATCCCATTATGGCGGTTATTGCGCTCCATGTTTTTGTTCTGAAGTTTCCCGTGCTTGGCGCGGGCCTGTGGCTTGCATTTAAATATATGCCGGGTGGAATCAAGCCTTCCGCCCTGATTGTCGGCATAGCTATTACGCAGATCGCGATACTGGTGGCGGCGTTAAACAGGCTTTTTAAAAAGCATTGACGGTTAACAGGTTTTTTCAAGGAAGTTTCAATGAAGGGCTCTCTTAGATCGAAAATCACTTCGGGCCTGGCGTGGATTGTCGTGATTGCCTCATTTGTTCTTTCCTATCAGATGAGCAAGAACCCGGCTCCTGCTACCGAGCATCAAGAGCTTGAGCTCCCGTCCTTTTTTCATCTTTTAGGCGGCGCTCACCCCAAAGAATTTCTGGAGCACTACCATGACCCCATTTTTCATGTGTCTCTGGAAGACTGGATTCCGACTATCATGTGCATTCTTGTGGGCTGTGTGCTGGTCTGCTTTTCGGTGTGGGCAACCCGGCGCATGGAGAAAATCCCCCGCGGCTCCCAGGCCTTTGCAGAGGTTGTGGTGGAGGGGCTGTATAATTTTCTCGGGGAGATGCTCGGGCCGTATACGCGGCGCTATTTCGGATTTCTCGGCACCCTGTTCCTCTATATTCTTCTCATGAACCTCATGGGGCTTATTCCCCTTCTTCATTCTCCCACGAATAGAATAAATGTAACGCTCAGTATGGCCCTGCCGGTTTTTGTTTTTTATAATTTCGAAGGCATAAGAATCAAGGGCATAAAATATTTCAAGCATTTTATTGATCCGCTGTTCATGGCGCCGCTTATGCTTCCTATTCATCTCATCGGTGAACTCGTGCGGCCCATCTCCCTGTCGGTCCGTCTTTTCGGCAATCTTACCGGCGAGGATCTTACCATTGCCCTGCTGGTCATCATGACGCCGTTTCTGTTCGGCTTCATTCCGGTGCCGGTGCATCTGATCATGGTGCTTATGGCGCTGCTGTTCAGCACGATTCAGGCAACCATTTTTACTTTGCTTTCAACGATCTATCTCAGCGAAGCCATTGGCGCGCAGGGTGATGATCATCATTAACAGGCTGGTCACAAGAGGCTCAACGAGAAATCAATAAACAAACCACAACGTTTTAAGGAGGTTCCAGCATGATTTATTTCGGTCTTATCGGTTTAGGCATTTGTATGGGTATCGGTCTTGCGGCTCTTGGCGGCGGCGCTGGCATCGGCCGCGCGGTTTCGTCCGCGCTGGAGGGCACCGCCCGTCAGCCCGAGGCTGCAGGCAACCTGCGCACAACGCTGATCATCGGTGCGGCGCTTATCGAGTCGCTTACCATTTACGCGCTGGTTATCGGCATTCTGCTGCTCGGAAAACTGCCCAACCTCGATCAGGCGACAGAGCTGTTCAGAATAGTCGGAAGCAAGGGCTGATACGCAAGCTCTGCGTGTGATGCCATAAATGCACTTGTGCCGGTCCGGGCTCCCGGGCAGGGCGGCAATGCAGTAACCTTTAAGTAGTTTATATACATATGGAAGATCTATTAACTGCGCTAAAGATAAATTTCAAGGTGCTTTTCACGCAGTTCATTGGTTTTATGGTGCTGTTCTGGCTGCTGAAGAAGTTTCTCTTCAACCGCGTGATGGACCTGATCCAGAGCCGTACCGATGAAATCAGGGGCGCCTATGATGCCAATGAGAAAATACGCGACGAAGTTTCATCCCTGAAATTGCAGTATGAGCAAAGGCTTCAGGAGGCCCGCAAGGAGGCTGAAACTATCGTTCAGAGCGCAACGCAGCGCGCGGAAAAAGCCGGTCAGGAAGTCATAGAAAAAACCCGCCAGGAAGCCGCGCAGATTCGCGACAGAGGACTTGCGGAAATCGAGCAGGAGAAAAAACGGGTTATAACCGAAATTCGCCGGGATGTCGTGAATCTTTCCGTTGATATCGCCCGCAAGATCATTACCAAGGCGGTGGACGAAAAGGAAGCGGCAAAGCTTACTGACGACGCCATCAATAAAATCGGGGGGGTATCCCTGTGACACAGCTGCGCGTAACCCGGCGATATGTGCAGGGAGCTATTGAGGCGGCGCAGGCCGAGGGCAAAATCGACGCCGTTGAGCAGGGCTTGCGTACGATTGACGCAGCGCTTCAAGAAAACAGGGATTTTCGCAATCTGCTGTTTCATCCCACGATTTCGCGTGACCGCAAAAAAAAACTGCTGCATAAGATACTCGGCGACGGGGCTCCGGCGGTGATGATCAGCTTTGCCGATTTCGTGATCGAGAAAAAGCGCGAACACATACTGGCCTCGGCATACGGCGAATTCAGGGAAGCCGCTGATGCGCTTCGCGGCATCATGCGGGCACGAGTCACGGTGGCCTATCAGCCCACAGCAGAGCAGGTGGAAAAACTTAAAGCCCAGCTTGAGCGGATGCTCAATAAAAAAGTGATCATCGAAATCAAGCTTGATCCGGCGCTGCTGGGCGGCATGCAGATCATGATTGGCACCTATATTCTGGACGGCAGCATCGCGGGCCGCCTGGGCAGGCTTTCCAAGCATCTGCAGGAAGAAGTCGGCAATATCAAATCGGTAGCATAATTACTTCGTTAAAAGGAGTTACACTTTGGAACTACGGGCAGAAGAAATCACATCGGTCATCCGCAAGGAAATTACGGATTATCAGGAACAGCTGAAAATGGAGAGCGTCGGCACGGTACTGACCGTGGGCGACTGCGTGGCGCGCATTTACGGCCTGGAGAAGTGCAAATCCTCCGAGCTGCTGGAATTTGAAGGCGGCGTCTACGGCATAGCCCTCAACCTTGAAGAGGATTCAGTCGGCGCGGTTCTTCTGGGCGACAGCCGAAAGATCAAGGAAGGCCAGATCGTGCGCAGCACCGGCCAGATCATTTCGGTGCCGGTAGGCGACGCGATGCTCGGGCGCGTGGTCAATGCCCTGGGGCAGCCCATCGACGGCAAGGGTCCGATCTCAACCGACAAGCTCCGGCCCATTGAAATCACTGCCCCGAACGTCGTCAGCCGCCAGCCCGTTAAGGAGCCGCTGCAAACCGGTATCAAGGCCATCGACTCCATGATCCCGATCGGCCGCGGCCAGCGCGAGCTCATCATCGGCGACCGCCAGACCGGCAAAACCGCCATTTG
>JAFGCP010000373.1 GCA_016932595.1 Deltaproteobacteria bacterium | reverse complement strand
GCTTCACAAGAAATGGCCGGACAAATTCCCCAAGCCTAGCCGGCAGAACCCCTATGGCCATAAAACCGACTGAAGAGAGCTTAAAAAGCGTCCACTGGTCATAGGAAACCAGCCTCTTGAGCATGACCCCCCACCGGTATGACCGCAGATACAGGCTGGCAAGGCTCATCAAAACCACGGGAACAATATATCCGTAGTGCATCGCACGGAAGCTTGCCGCCACTTCGGAAAAATTGATGCCGCGCAGCATAAAGTAGATGCAGATGCAGCTGATGGCAATTCCCGCGATCATGTTCTTTTTCATAACCTATCTCCAGGCAGTATTTTTTTAATCAAGACCTAACCCGACCTGCCGATACTATAGAAATACGATGGCTGTCTGAAAATTTGCACAGAGTGCGACATATTTTTTTAATTTTTTTAAATACCATACTATTATCAAAATAGCTTTATCGTTTTTTGCAAACAAAAAACTTTACAAGTCGGTTGAAATCAATAAATAATATTAATAATTAAGCGTCAAAAGCTGTAGAATACAGTTTTTGGGGCTTTTTTTCCGGCATCGCAACTTACCTGGCAGGAATGCATAAATTATGAGTGAAAAAATTGGCGGTTTGCTTTTAAAAAAGGGGGTCATTACCCCTGAGCAGCTTGACGCTGCGCTGGCTTTTCAAAAAGAGAAAAATGTAAAGCTCGGCGTAGCGCTGACGCGCCTGAATATCGTTAAAGAAAGCACCCTGCTGCAGACTTTAAGCGAACAGCATGGACTTCCTGCCATGAAGCTTTCGGAATTTACCATAGACCCGGATGTCATAAAAATCATCTCCTCTGAAGTCGCTGCAAAATATATGGTTTTGCCGATTTCGCTTAAAAACTCGACCTTGATCGTGGCAATGAACGACCCGTCAAACATCTTCGCCCTTGACGATCTGAAATTCCTTACCGGCTACCGCATCGAACCCTTTGTTGCTGCCGATGAGGCGATTATGACCTCCATAGACCATTATTATAATACAGCCACCTCAACAGACAGTCTTTTAAGCGACTTTGATGATGTGGGTGTTGAGAGTGTTGATGTTTCTGATAACTTTAATCCCAATGAGCTTGCACAGGAAAGCGAGGACGCCCCGATCATAAAACTGGTCAACGCGGTTCTCTCGGAGGCTGTTGAGCGGGGCGCCAGCGATATTCATATTGAATCCTATGAAAAAAGCTTCCGGATCAGATACCGCGTCGACGGCACGCTTTCGGAAGTCATGAAGCCGCCCATGAAAATGCGCAATGCCATTGTGTCGCGCATCAAGATCATGGCGAAGCTGGATATTGCCGAGCGGCGGATGCCGCAGGACGGCCGCATCAAATTAAAAATGGGCAAAAACCGCGAAATGGATTACCGCGTGTCGGTGCTGCCCACGCTGTTCGGGGAAAAGGTGGTCATGCGGCTGCTGGACAAATCAAATCTCCAGCTCGACATGACCAAGCTCGGCTTCGATGAGCTGCAAATAACTGATTTCAAAGAGGCTATTTACAAACCCTACGGCATGGTGCTCGTGACAGGGCCCACCGGCAGCGGAAAAACCACAACGCTCTACTCAGCCCTTTCAGAGCTGAACAAGGTGACGGAAAACATTTCAACAGCCGAAGACCCGGTCGAATTCAACCTTGAAGGCATCAACCAGGTCCAGATTCATGAGGATATCGGCCTGAATTTCGCCTCTGCTCTGCGCTCATTTCTTCGGCAGGACCCCGATATCATCCTGGTTGGAGAAATCCGCGATTTTGAGACAGCAGAAATCGGCATCAAGGCCGCTCTAACCGGGCATATGGTGCTGAGCACACTGCATACCAATGATGCTCCCAGCACGATCAACAGACTTCTCAATATGGGCATAGAGCCATTTCTGGTATCATCGGCCGTCAATTGCATCGTTGCCCAGCGCCTTGCGCGCAAGATATGCCCCGACTGCAAGGAAGCCAGAAGCAAGCTTACGGAAGACATGCTTGCAAAGCTGGGCCCGGTACCCGAGGGCTTTCATGATACCGTGATGTATAAGGGCAGGGGCTGCGACACCTGCAAGGGCTCGGGCTACAAGGGCCGCATCGCGCTGTATGAAGTCATGACCATGTCGGAGCCGCTCAAAGAGCTCGTGCTGCAGGGAGCCTCTTCGATTGAAATCAAGCGGGAGGCCATAAACCTGGGCATGAAAACTTTGCGCCAAAGCGGTATTCAAAAAATGCTTCAGGGGGTTACCACCCTTGAAGAGGTGCTCAGATCGTCGGTGCGCGATGACTGATAGAAAGATGGCCTTCACCGTCGATTTTCTTTTTACTAAATTCATACCAGAGGGATGTCATGCCGGTTTATAAATGGGAAGGCACAAGCAAGCAGGGCGAAACCCTGAAAGGTGAAGGAACGGCCGCAAACGAAGCGATGCTGCGCGATATGCTGCGCAAAAAAAATGTACGCGTCAAGACCGTTAAGGAAAAACCCAAGGATATTTTCGAAAACATCGAGTTTTTTCAGCCGAAGGTCACAACAAAAGATCTTATTCTTTTCACCCGCCAGTTTTCAACGATGATCGATTCAGGCCTTCCTCTGCTTCAGGGCCTTGAAATTCTTGCAAGCCAGGCTGAAAATCCTACATTCAAAAAAATAATAACACAAATCAAAACAGATGTGGAAGGCGGGTCGGCATTTGCCGAAGCGCTCAAGAAACACCCCAAAGTGTATGACAATCTTTATGTAAATCTGTGCGCCGCCGGCGAACTCGGCGGTATCCTCGACACCATCCTGCAGCGTCTTGCAGCCTATATTGAAAAAAATGCAAAGCTTGTAAGCAAAGTCAAGGGCGCCATGATCTATCCCGCCGTTATCGGCTGTGTTGCCATTGTCGTTATTATGGTCCTGCTGATTTTTGTTATCCCGGTTTTTGCTGAGATGTTTACCAGTTTCGGCGGTGAACTGCCCGGGCTCACGAAGGCAGTGGTTGATGCAAGCAATTTTATGCGGGCCTACTGGTGGGCGGTTTTTGGAGGCATAGGGCTTTTTGTTTATGCGTTCAAAAAATGGAAAAGTACTGATAAGGGCGAATATCTCTTTGATACCTACATGCTGAAAATGCCTGTCATCGGCGATTTGATCCGCAAGATCGCTGTTGCCCGCTTTACCAGAACCATGAGCACCATGCTGTCAAGCGGTGTGCCCATTCTGGATGGCCTTGAAATTGTGGCAAAGACAGCCGGCAATAGAATTGTTGAAGAAGCTATTTATGCCACAAAAAAAAGCATCAGCGAAGGCAAAACCATTGCCGATCCTCTTATGAAAAGCGGCGTTTTTCCGCCTATGGTCTGCCAGATGGTTTCCGTCGGCGAACAAACCGGCGCACTGGACAGCATGCTTTCTAAAATTGCCGATTTTTATGAAGAGGAGGTTGATCAGGCCGTTGACACGCTGACGACGCTGATTGAACCGGTAATGATGATTTTTCTGGGCGGAGCGGTAGGCACCATGCTTGCCGCCATGTATCTGCCTATCTTCAAAATCGCAGGTGCCGTCGAAGGAGAAGGAGGCAAAAAGGCTCCATAACAACTTCATTTGGCGTTTTTAAACTATTTGGAAGCGCTGCAATTCGGGGGCTTACAACAAGGCGCGGCATATCAGTACCTATGCCGCGCCTTGTTTATTGTCTTTCGAAAACCATCGCCTATGGCGATAGTTCCTCAAGAAGGCAACTCAAACACGCCGTGTTTTTTTTGGTTCCTCCCTTTTAGGGCGAAATCAAGCGACCCGCTATGCGGGTGGTTGTTGACTTGAAATATTCCTGTTAAGCTGGCCTCAGGGTATGGATACTCTTGCCAACAGAGGAAAATACCGCTCACTGCAGGCCGAAAAAACCCTTGAAAAAACGCTTGATCGCGAACCATAACCGTCTAAAAACCCCCGGATTACGCAGTTTTTCAAGCAGTTTGAGCGCTGCGGCAAGCTCCGCAGGTGAAAAATCGCTGCGTTGTACATTTTCCTCGATTTCAAGCTCCAGCATGGGCAGTTCGCCCGAGGTCGCCATCATGGTAGCTTCTATATTTTCCCAGCCCAGCCTTCGGGCGGACTCAAGCCTTCGATAACCGGCTATAAGCTCAAGCCTGCTGTTCACGACCACAGGGTTCATCAACCCGTACTCCTGCATGCTTTTCATAAGGGGCTCAAGATTCCCCGGCTCTTTTCTGATTCTTTTTTTTATTTTGATTTCACCGAGCTGCAGCAGCATGATATGCCCTCCTTTAAAACCTCTACGGTAATGGCCTTGACTATAAAAAAAGCATCCCTAAAAGTCAAAAGCAATGATTGCCCCCGTTCCAAAACCCGGAGCAGATTAGGCTTGACGCACCCGGTCTTTTCTTATAAAAGTTCAAAGGATACACTGTAAACTTTAGGTGCACTGCTAGTATGGATACAAATAAGCTGACACATTTTGACGATTCCGGACGGTCCTGCATGGTCGATGTAAGCGCCAAGCTCGACACCGAGCGTGTAGCCACCGCTACGGCCACTGTTTTCATGAAGCGGGAAACCTTTCGGCGGATTATCGACCGCACCATTGAAAAGGGCGATGTGCTCGGGGTGGCGCAGGTTGCCGGCATTATGGCCGCCAAACGCACGGGAGATTTTATCCCCATGTGCCATCCGCTCAATATTACCTCGATCACCATGGATTTTTTTTCTAAAGAAGAACACAGTTGCGTCGAGGTGCAGGCAACGGTGAAGCTCGTCGGCAAAACCGGCGTCGAGATGGAGGCGCTTGTTGCGGTTTCAACGGCTGCCCTGACGATCTACGATATGTGCAAGGCAATTGACCGTGCAATGACCATTACCGATATACAGCTGTTGAAAAAGAGCGGGGGCAAAAGCGGGACCTTTGTGCGGAAAGGGCAGTAGCATTTTTATTGTGTATTCCTGAAAAATCTTGTGCTACATTTTCATGTAATGATGATGCCAGGAGGTGGCGGTTATGAACAAAAAACAACTGGAGTTCTTCAAGGACCTTCTTTATAAAAGACTGGAAGACCTTGCCGGCGGGGCTCGGGAAACGGTTGATGAAATGAATGATGAGGATGACACCTTCCCCGATCCCAATGACCGCGCCACGCTTGAATCTGATCGCAATTTTGTCCTTCGCATCCGCGACCGCGAGCGGAAATTGATTGCTAAAATCGAGCAGGCTCTTGAGCGCGTCGAAAAAGGCACGTTCGGCATCTGCGATGAATGCGGCGAGGATATTTCCGAAGGTCGGCTCAAGGCACGGCCGGTGACCACGCTGTGCATCAAGTGCAAGGAAGAGCAGGAGCAAAGGGAAAAGGCGACAAACGGCTAATCGTGCGTTCGGCCCCGCTGGCGCGGGGCCTTTAGCTCGGCAGCCCATCGATGCAGTCCCCGACGGCCGCCGCAGGCAGCAACAACCCCCCACAGGTACCTGTGTTGTTGATCGGCGCCACTCATGAAAAAGACCGCCTTTATTTTTTGCGTGCATAATCATCAGCCCGTGGGCAATATGAGGCGGGTTTTTCGGGATGCCTTCGACCACGCCTACGAACCTTTTCTTACACTTCTTGAACGCCATCCACATATTAAAGCCACGCTTCACTATTCGGGCTCTCTGCTTGAATGGCTGGAAGACCATGAGCCGGGTTTTCTGCAAACTCTCCACGGACTGGCCGAGCGGGGGCAGGTTGAACTGCTGGGAGGGGCTCTGTACGAGCCCATTCTGCCCATGCTGCGCGATATCGATGCGGCAGGCCAAATGCTCATGCTCAGCGATAAACTGCACAAGCTGTTTGCCCGCAGCCCCCGTGGCGCCTGGGTACCTGAACGCGTCTGGGATCCGGTGCTGCCGCGCCTGATTGCCGATGCGGGCCTTGCCTATACCTTGCTTGACAGCACGCATTTTCTGCATACCGGCCTTTCTCATGAACAGATCTGCGGCTACTATATGACCGAGCGCGAAGGCCGCAGCATAGCCGTTTTCCCCATAGATATGCAGCTTCGCTATGCCATCCCCTTCCAGCCGCCTGAAAAGACCATCGACTATCTGCGCTACCGCGCAAGCACGGACGCGCCCGTAGCCATAACCTATGGCGACGACGGTGAAAAGTTCGGCGTCTGGCCGGGCACGCACAGCTGGGTTTATGGAAAAGGTTGGCTCGAGACTTTTTTCACCGCCCTCGAAAAAAACCGGGATATGATACATATGATGACAGCTTCGGAGTACATGGACCGGCATGCGGCGCAGGGGTTCGTCTATCTGCCGAGCATCACCTATGATGAAATGATGGAGTGGGCCCTGCCCGCAGACGCAGGCTGCCGCTACAACCACATGCTCAATCAGCTGCAGGGCCTCGGCCTTCGTGAAAAATACAGCTCTTTTATCCGCGGCGGCCACTGGGCCAACTTTCTCGCTAAATACCCTGAAAGCAACCGCATGCATAAAAAGATGCTTCTGGTGAGCGAACGGGTTGAGGCATGCGAGCGCTCACTCCCCCCGCCTGTGCCGGCCCCGCTTAACCTGGCGCGCCGTGAGCTCTACCGGGCTCAGTGCAATTGCGCCTACTGGCATGGACTTTTTGGCGGCATTTATCTCAATCACCTGCGCCATAGCGTTTTTGAACATCTCATCAATGCCGAAAATCTGCTGGATGCCCATATTCATGGCGCAACCCCCTGGTGCGATGCTCAGATCGTTGATCTCATGCGCGACCGTTCGCAACGCCTTATCATATCGGGGAACACCCTCACCGCCTGTTTTTCGCCCAAGGATGGCGGCGCGCTTTTTGAACTTGATTACCGGCCCGGCTCGTTCAATCTCTGCAACACCTTCACCAGGAAAATGGAAGGGTATCACCGCAGGCTCAAGCATGCGGATCAGGGCGATACCCCGCAGGATAAATCAGGCCCGCCACTGCCCCCTCAGCAGTTGATTAAAGCGAAAGAGGAAGGCCTGCAGGAGCTTCTGTCCTATGACTGGTATGAACGTTTCTCATTTATTGATCATTTTCTGGCGGAAGCAACAACGGCCGATAGTTTCCGGCAGGCCCGTTATATGGAGCTTGGAGATTTTGTAGGAGCTTCCTACGCCCTCTCAAGCCTGGAAAAAGATACCGGCACCCCTTCTGTCCGGTTCGCCTTTTCCCGCGATGGCATGCTGCATCAGGATTATTCCCAACTGTGCATGCGTATCGAAAAACGCTTTGTCCTTGATGATGCCGCAGGAACCATAACAGCCGAATACGAGCTGACAAACAAAAGCGATCAGGATATGCCTGTCTGGTTCGGAATTGAATTTAACCTTACCCTGCTGGCAGGAGGGGATCCGCAACGCTTCTGCCTGGTGCACGGGCAGCAATTTCTCATGAATGCATGCCAAGACATTGCCGGCATTAAAGAGTTTTCCCTGCGCGACACAGATCGAGGCCTTGCAGTTGATTTCACCCTTAGCCCTGAGGCTGCTCTATGGTTTTTTCCTATTGAAACCGTTTCGCAGTCGGAAAACGGCTTTGAAAAAACCTATCAGGGTTCTGCCATGCTCGTGCACTGGAAGGGCGTCATTGAAAAAGGAACAAAAATGCACAAGACCGTGCGCCTTCATGCATCCGGCGGTGCAGGCATACCGCAGCCATAAAAGACTAATCCGCTGTCACTGCCACCCGCACTGCCAGCACGAAACGAAGCTGGTGTTTGCCAACATCACGCATCCGGACTAAACGGTATTCAGGCAAAGCCAGGATAAAACGGATTCACGACAAATCAAAAAAATTTCTTCGCGCAGAGAATTTTCCCCATAAAAAGCGTCTGTCGTGGCATAACTCTGTTTTTTCTTAAAAGGGCTCCCATGAAAAAATCATGTCTGTGGTGTATTTTTTTGTGCTTAACCTTTTTTACCTGCAGCCTATCCGGATGCGGTCAAAAGTCGCCTTCGGCATGCATCAAAAAAAAAGACGGGGCCTTGGTCTGTGTTGCCGTGGAAACGGTTCGTACACAAGCTCAACGGCAGCTTGGCCTCATGTACCGCCAGCATCTTGCTCATGACGCTGGCATGCTGTTCTTTTTCGACAGCGAGGAAAAGCAGGCTTTCACCATGAAAAACACCTATATTCCCCTCGATATTATTTTTATCGGTCGTGACAGGCGTATTGCCGGATGGGTAGAAAATGCGGCGCCTCTTACTGACGGCCCGTATGGAATTGAAAGGCCCTCCCAGTATGTCCTTGAAGTAAACGGATTTTTCTGCAGACAGCACAGCATTTCGGTTGGCGACACCGTGCTGTTCGACATGGTGCAGTAGCCGGTGATGCCGGGCAGGCTACACGCCTGCAAGCCTGTCCCGCTAGAGAGCAGTATTCAGTGCCTGTGCACGCGCAAAACAGAAGCAGCCGCTAAAAGACTCGTAGCGGCTGCTTCTGTTTTGACCGGTATATCTATTTCAAGACCTCAGGGAGCATCGGCGTCAACAAACAAAGTTGTCGGCGTCGTGGTGCTGACCGTAACATTGGCCTTTGACCATATGCCGTAGAATGCGGCATTGGTGAACTTGTTTACGCTTTTTGCAACATCCGTGTAGAATGCGCTCGGGGTGTACATGCAGTTGGTGCAGGCAGGGCAGCTGCCGTCTGCAAAGCTGCAGTGATAATATTTGGGTGAATAACCGCAGGGACCCCATGAGTAAGTTTTATTGACTCTATAGAAAGCCCGGGGACCATCACAATAATAATATGCCGCCATGGCAGCATCGGTTTTCTCAACAAAGCAGGTGGTGATATCAAAGCCCCAGTACAGGCCCGGAAGATTTATGCGGCTTGCACCTTCAATATTATAGGGATCAATGCTGAACATGGCATCGGCAAGACT
>JAFGCP010000372.1 GCA_016932595.1 Deltaproteobacteria bacterium | reverse complement strand
CGTTGTTCGCGTGTCCTGCCGAGTGGTGCGCTCCGTGGTGCGCGAATCCTGCCGCGCAGCCCTGTCAGTGCTGCTGCTTGTGCGCTGGCTTTCAGCCCTGGCTGAATCCGGGCTCTGGCGCACTGAGCCGTACTGGCCGCGCTGCACATCGCGGCTGCCGCTCATCAGCGAACTGTAATCCTTGCCGCTGCTGCGCCCCGCGCCGGAATCACGGGGCGTTGCCTGCCGCGAGCTTGCACGTGCAGAGCCGTAATCGCTGGACCGGCTGCCCGATTGGCTTGACGAGCGGCCATAATCGCTTGACCGGCTTGCTGAACGGCCGGAGCCGCTTGATTGACGCACCGAGCCATAGGAACCTCCGCCGCCGAAACCCCCTCCTCCCCGGCTGAATCCGCCTCCGCCGCCACGGCCCCCGCCGCCGCCTCCTCTACCTCCGCCGCGGGCATCAGCGTCAAAGGTGAGGCAGAAAACAAAAATACCGGCAAAGACTACTGCAGCAATACTGCTTACTCGTTTCATACCCGCCTCCTTCCCGGCAAAAGTTACTTTTGTTTTTTAGAACGTTTTTTTACAGGAAGAAGAGGTATCTTTTTGGCTGTTTCCGGGGCCTTGAAGGTAAACGTATCCCCGGGCAACCGCGAAACCGTATTAAAACTCTTCAAAACCGCGGTGTACTGCGGTGCGCCGGGATTCTGTTTATAGGTTATGACTACTTTGCGCAACCGGGCCACATCCCCGGCGTCAATCCAGATCTGCCAATCAATATCTTTCTGCGTTGCCGCAATATGGTGGCACTTCATGCCGTCAGCATAATGAAGGCCCAGGTAGCGGCAGGTTTTTACGTTTTTCATCAGCACGGCAAACAGATTATCGGAAAGCAGATCGGCAAGGGGTGTTGTCACACCGTAGGTGTCAAGCAGCATATCCATGGTTTCATCAATGGTGCCGGGAGCAGGCACCTGCGCATAGGCATTGGCGCTGCGGTCAAAGAGCGTGAGGGTTGTATCGTCCTTCCAGATCGTTGTGTTGGTAATGTCGCCTGTCGACTCGATCCAGAACCGCTTCGGCTCGCTCACCACCAGCTTGCGCATGTGGCTGTACTGGATCATCTGCCCGGCTTCGGCCATCTCGTCCATGGTGTCAAAAATTTCCAGGCTGGCACTGATGTCCTTTTTTTTCTGAGCGTTTAAGCCCTGCATGATCTTTTCAGCCTGCGGATCAATCGATGGGCCGGCAGCTTTTGTCTGCCCCCAACCGGAGCCGGCCGTCAGCGCTACAAAAAATGCCACCACAACAACGGTTCTCAGCATATGGTTCATAGCTTTCTCCTCCTATCAGTTTATACATTCAATCCGGCTGCTTCATCTCCTGCACGCTGCGGGAGCAAAACGTTCAGTAAGCAAAGGCCCGAAAATGGACGGCACCGCCATGAGAGCCAGAGTATGTACACCTGTCACGTTAGGATTATTTTACTTGCCGCAAAAAGATGTTTTCTTTTGCCCCTGCTTTCAGGGTTTTAAAAAACCCCTCGTGACAATTATGCCCGTATCCAGCTCTCGGCATCTTTTGCCGCGGAAGGAGCAAAAAATTCGATCTCGGTAGGCCTAAGCCCTTTGGCGACAAAAGCGAAGACATCTTCCTTCCACCGCTCATCGCCCACTATCGCCATTTTGAGAATATTTTTGCCCTGGGTAAGCATAAAGCCGACATCGTTCCAATCAACACCTTTCTCCCAGCCCTGAAAATCATCAAGGGTGACCAGAAGCCTCGGCTTGACGCCCTGGCCGATCAGCTGTTTGCCGGTAGTCTGTAGTGACTGCAGGTCGGTAGGTTTCATGATCCCTTTAAGCCTGATATGAACGATTTCGCCGTCGATTCTTAGTATTTCACAAGCCATGGCTAAACCTCCGTTCGGTATATTTCACATGAATGGCGGGTTTTACCCACCGCTTGTCTAATTTTGTGTTTTGGGAAAAATATCCTTATCAGCCCGACATAAATTGATTATTTTGAAAGCCACTGGAGCATTCTAAATAACCAGCTAATTTTATTACCCTGGTAAACGCTGCACAGGCGGGTCACTACCGGTGTCATATAACATCATTATTATACGAATTGAATTAAATTTTCTCTGGCAACGGTAATTAAATTCTCAGGCCCTCCGGTTGTGCCGGAGTTTGATAGTTGGAATAATGACAGCCTCACGATCCGTGAACTGCTCCAGGCTCTGACATAAAGTTTAAGTCATAGATGAGGGTATTTCAAGCACCACATGATCAGGATATCCCCTACAGAAAGAAGGGAGCATAGGGGGCTTGCGCAAGCAAGAAGCAGAGAAGTATCGGAAACCAGCCGGACAAAGGGAGCCTTTGGCGCTCCTCTTACTTGCGCTGCCAGCGGTCGGTCGCCTCTAAAACAGTGGAGGGCCCGGCGCCGTCGAGCCATGCCCGTGCGCTTGCATCGCCCCGCAGCCAGGCGTCCCAGAATGCGGTGCTCAAGGCGAGTATCACGCGGTGATGATTGGGGTTGCGCTCCAGGGAGTCGCCGGGAAGCTCCCGGTCGGTGAAGGCCGAATGCTCCGCCCCGTACAGCACCAGCTCATATTTACCGCCGGGGGGCAGCGCGGGGAACACTGCAAGGCGTGATTCTATATCGATAGTGCCGATGCGCGCCACATCATTGGTGCCGGTCATGAGCAGCCAGGGAATCTGCACCCCGCCGAAAGCAAGCTGCGGGTCCTTTGTGCTGCGCGGGCTGCTGGGGCTCATGGGCAGAGCCGCCTTAATCCGGCCGTCGGTGAAGGAGGTGGCGCCATTTTTGAAGCCCTGGCCGCTTACGGCCTGCGTGGTGATTGCCCCGAAGGAGTGGCCCGACATGCCAATGCGGGTGCAGTCAAGCCGCCCTGCCAGCTCGTGCCCGGCTGTGGTGTTCCACGTTTCAAGCTGATTGAGCACCACCGGAACATCCTTTGCCCGGAGCAGAAAATTTTTCAGGTTTGCCGCACGGCGAAGAGACCACAGGCGCAGCAGCTTCGGTTTGTTCTCCCACACTCCGCTGTCGCTGCCATGGTGCTGCAGAAAGACGGCCACATAGCCCCGGCCGGCCCAGTGCGGGCCGAGATAGCTGTAGTCTGCAGGCGAGCCGCCCAGGCCGTGACTGAACAGCACCACCGGCGCGGGAGTTTTTTGCGCGGGAAGATAGATGTGCAGGGGAATCTCTCGCCAGCGCTGCGCATCGTACACTGTGAAGT
>JAFGCP010000371.1 GCA_016932595.1 Deltaproteobacteria bacterium | reverse complement strand
TTTCTTTGGTGGTAAAAAACGGGTCGAAAATGCGATGGATGATCGCGGGGGCGATACCGGAGCCGGTGTCGGTTACGGTAAGTTTCAGGTACTGGCCGGGAAGCAGATCGGGCAGGCAGGCTCCCTCGGCCGCGTCGATATCGGCGTCTTCAAGGAGCACCGACAGCAGTCCTCCCCGCTCCTGCAAGGCGTGAGAGGCATTGGTGCACAGATTGATGATGATCTGGTGAATATGTGTCGGGGCGGCATAGGCATAGGCTTCCGACACGAGGGAGAGCCGCATGTCGATTGACGCGGGCAGCGATGCGCGCAGCAGTTTCAGGGCCTCCTGAATGATGGGTTTAACCTGCACTGGCTTGCGCTCCTCATCGCCCGGCCTGCTGAAGGTCAGGATCTGCTTGACCAGGTCCCTGGCCCTGCCGGCTGCTTTAAGCACATTCTCCGAATTATGTCTGACGCTCGCATTTTCCCCGGCATGGTACAGGTTCATTTCAGTATAGCCGATGATTGCGGTCAGGATATTATTGAAATCATGGGCTATGCCGCCGGCAAGCGTCCCGATCGACTCCATCTTCTGCGCCTGACGGATCTGGCTTTCAAGCAGCTTGCGGCTTGTGATATCACGCACAACCGCGACAGACCCCAGTCTGATGCCGTCTTCATCCATGAGCATTAGGCCGTTCCATTCTATATAGACAACGGCCCCGTCTTTTTTCTCCCAGCGTATTTCATAGTTTTTGATGCTGCCTGCATCGAGAAACTCGTCAATCATGGCATACACTCGCTGCACCCCGTCTTCATTTTCCGGCACGAGCATTGCTGCGGATTGGCCGAGAAGTTCGTCTGCCTTATAGCTGAACACCTCGTCGGCATTATCGCTGATCATGGTTATAATTCCCCCGGCATCGCTGGCGATTATGATATCGGGCGAAGCCTTGAGCATGGTTTTCATAAATTCGCTGGAGGCTCTGATTTCATTTTCGGCCCGCTTGCGCTCCGTTATATCCCGCAGAATCATGCTGAAAAAAACCTGGTCATGCAGGCGCCAGGAAGTCATGGAAACCTCAACGGGAAATTCGGTTCCATCCTTGCGCAGCGCGATCGATTCGATAGCGCTTTCAAAGCCCGGAGACTGGCGGGTCTCAAGAAACATCTTCCTGTCTTCCTGATGGATAATCATTCGTTTTTTCGGTATCAGGGGTTCTGCCGGCCTGCCGAGTATCTCCTGGCGGGTATAGCCGAAAATTCTTTCGGCAGCAGCATTCCAAAAAACGATGTTCATATCTTTATCCGTCGTAAAAATTGCGTCGGGCGATGTTTCGGCAAGGGCGCGGAACCGCTCTTCGCTCTCTCTGAGGGTTTCCTCTGCCCGCTGGCGTTCGGTAATATCCCTGATGCACACAATTGAGCCTATTCTTTCACCAGTATCATTTAAGAGATAGGCCCCATTGAACTCAACAGGGCAGCGGCTGCCATCCTGCCGGACCAGGCTGGTTGACAGCCCATGGAAGAACCCCTTCTCTCGCATTTCTGTCATAATGCGAACGGCAATGCGCATATAGGGCTCTTCCTGCGGGCCAAGCTCAGCCATGTGCCTGCCTGCCATCTCCGCCTCGGCTGAACAGCCCAAAATTTTCAATGCAGCTCTGTTGGCCCTGATGATATAGCCTTTTTCATCGGTTGTAATCAGGCCCTCGATGGAAGTCTGGTAGATGTTTTCAAGAAATGCGACAGCATGCTCAAGCTCTGCCCGGCTGGCCCTGAGCTGCTGGTTGGAGGACTGAAGCTCCATATTAACCCGTGTAAGCTGCTGCTCCTGCGCCTTGAGCTGGGCGTTCACGGCCTCCAGCTCCTGCTCGCGGCCGCGCAGCTGTTCAAGGGATTGCCGCAATGCGTCTTCAGCCCTCTTGCGGGCTGTAACGTCGGTCGTTACAACATAGCAGTACGACGCATCGGTATCCCAGGTCCTGTACACATATCTGCTCTGTATATAGCGCCGCTCTCCATCGGACAGTTCGATCCAGAAAGAGATGCTCTCAGGCATCTTTTTTGTTTTACTATACTCCTGCCGTATCGCATCGAGGCGCTCATTTTCCTCGGGCGGCGCAAGAGCTGACGGGTCGAACGCTCCGCTGAGATAAAAATCTTTTGAGATGCCGAAAATATCGCAGACGCGGTCATTGGCATAGACTATTTTGCCCTGCTCGACGATCGTCAGGCCCTCTTCGATGCTTTCGGCCATGCGGGCAAAGCGCTCCTGGCTTTGGCGGAGGGCTTCCTCGCCCAGTTTCAGCTCGGTAATATCCTGCATGAAGCCGAAAATCTGTACCGGTTGTCCGCTGGCGTTCATGTGCACGCTGCTGTTGGCAAGTACGTAGCGAACTTCTCCGTCTCGTCTTATTATCCTCAATTGCTGGGGCGAGTACGAGGCGGGATCTGCAATATCCCGGGCATTGCGCTCCATCAGGGCCTGCAGATCATCAGGGTGGACATGCTCGGCAAACTTCGCAGACGAACACGGGACCTCGCCGGGCGTATACCCGAGCAAATTGAAAAACTCATCTGACCAGTGCGTTTCATTCCGCTGGAAATCATTCATCCAACTGCCGATATGCGCAATCTGCTCGGCGTCCCGCATGAGGCGTTCGCTGCGCAGCAGCTTTTCTTCGGTCGCCCTGCGGTCGGTTACATCAACGCCGATGGAAAGCACCTCGCAGTTGCGGCCGGAAATATCGCAGGAAACCCTGTTGGTCCATGACACCCACACCCGGCGGCCGTCTTTACAGATATTTTCATTTTCATTATTGACGTATTTTTCCGGATTGCGGCTGATGTCCTCTACCATGTCCACAAGGTTTCTGCCCGAGCTTTCCGTCTCCGGAACGATGGTCCCGACGACATTCCGGCCTATGATCTCATCCTCGGTATAGCCGAAAAACCTGAGGCCGAACTCGTTCATAAACGTGATGGCGCCGTCTGTCCTTCTGCACACAATAATGCTGTTTGCCTTCTCGATGAACTCCCCATAAGGCGCCCGGCTCTCATGAAGAGCGCGGTTTGCAGCTTCAGGTTCGGCGATGCGCTCCGCAACCTTTGCCTCAAAAAGTTCGTTTGTCCTGAAAAAGCGGTTGTACAGCTGCAGGATAATGATGATGAGACCCCCCAGCGCCAGAAAATTCGCGTAGCCGTATATCGCCTTGTTGAACCACACAGCCGTAATCATGCCGACATGCTGCCCGTTGAAGACGATCGGCGCATGCAGCGTCACTTTGCGGATAAGACCGAGATTGTCCAGAATGCTATCGGCAACTCCGGAAAGCTCCGTCGATGCAGCATAGAGAATCTTGCCCGTATCGCCGGTGACCGCAAGGTTTTTGTACCCAGTGTGCAGAGCGGCGCTATCGAGATACTCTTTGTAGTACAAGGGATCCAGATCCCGGACGGATAAGGCAATGATGCGGGCATAGCCCTCAAGTTCATGCTGCTGAAGCTGCAGGCTGTGGCGCTCATAGCCGAAAATAAAAACACAGAAGCAGACCAAAAAGCCGGCAAGGAGCACTCGCAGCTGAATCTGCTTTTTCATTGTACGAACACCTCGTTTGCATCAGTACGAAAGGTTATATTTATAGAAAACCGTTAATTCTTTTATATTATTACCATATAAAAAAAATTATTTCATCCTGCCGCTTATGTATTTTAAGGTTGCCTCCTGAAAGCAAAGGCAATCCAGGCCGAGAGTTGGCCCCCTGGCGTTCAGGTGCACAACGCACCCCCCCCCGCATCCTAGGCGGCGAACAGTTACCTATTCTTTTTTCCAATGAAAATCAAAAAGCCTGTTGTGTGCTATATTCATCTTCATCTGCAAGCAATCAGGATTACTCAGGTACACAAGCCGCTGGTTCACCATAATGAAGTTGCGCCATATCGGATTGTTGAAGAGTTATTCCACATGCTGTTTAACCACATAAAGGAGAACGCCATGGAAAAAAAGCCGGAAGCAACAGTTTCGGAAAAAAGCAACACCCGCCGGGACTTTCTTAAGTATTCAAGCCTTTTAGGAAGCGCCGCCCTGCTTTCAGGCCCAGTTCTGGCAA
>JAFGCP010000370.1 GCA_016932595.1 Deltaproteobacteria bacterium | reverse complement strand
GTCCGGCACAAAAAGATTTTGCAGGTTAAACAGGTTCTTTGTCCGTCCTACGGTTTTTTTGTACCCTTTTCAGTGGGGATGCGTACTTAGCGTGCGTCATATAGCAAAGCAGTTGCCGGAGCACTGCAGCTGCACAGAGGACAGGGGATGAGGTTGATTGTAAGGGTAATAATTTCCATATCTCCCGCCGTGGATACCCTGCGCCAGCTTTTAAAAAAACCATTGGCGCATACGGTAATGGTAGCTGTGCATGACGGTATGGTCAGGCTGAATGCCCCCGTGTCATCGGACACTGCTGAGCTTCCATTATCAGCCGATACCTGAGCCTGTGCAACAGGCTCTCCGGTCAAAAGGTTTTGTATGGTGCCGGTTGCGATGCAATCGGTCAATGGTTGCAGGGCTATATTCAGATCAGTTGTTGTCCCTTTTCCGATCGTCACAGTTGTCGTATAGGGCTGAAAGCCCTTTCTGGTTACCGTAATCGTTGATGCGCAGGAATTTGCTTTCAGTGTGTATGAGCCGTCAGCCTTTTCGCTGAAGCCTATATCCTGCAGGTCGGTTGCTATGCGCGCTCCCGGGAGCGGTTCGCCATTTGCAGCATTCGTGATAAAGCCTTCAACTGTCCCCATGCCCCGGTCAAGGGGAGCCAGGGAAAAATTTGCAAAGGATCCCACGGGAAACAGCGCCAGCGCAGATGTCTGCCATGCGCACTGATATCCTTCAGCGCTTGCTAGCAGGGAGGTCCTGCCGGGGGGGACGGAAATTTTGAAAGAGCCGTCGCTTGTTTGAACAAATACACCATTTGAAGACGTTATATTGACGCCAGCCAGGGGAGATTTGCTGCAGGCATCGCGCACGATACCCGATACGGAGCCCGTCGTGCTTTTCATTGATTTGTTCAGACGAACAGGAAGGCTGCGAATACCCGACGGCTGGATTTGAACGTTTTTAATAATTTTACTTGAATAGCCGTGTGCTGCAACGGTTACGATTGCTGAGCCGCTCGGGCCTGCTGCGGTAAAATATCCGTCAGCATCAGTCACCGCGATTGCACCAAGGTCTGAAAACACCAGGGCTCCTGCTATCCCTCCAGAGTTAGCGCCTGCTTCTGCAACACGCCCCTGAAGACGGCCGGTGCTGGTCGATGCTGATGCAAGCCAGATGTTTACCGTGGTGGTCTGCCCCGGTCCTGAAAAAATGCCGGTGGACATATTTGATCGGAAGCCGGGTGCCGAAACGATAAAATCATACACATTCGGCGGGACGCTCAGGAAAAAAAAACCGTTTGGGACGCTGAATGAAAGGCCCGTCGTGGTTTTAATTGTGGCAGTGCGGAGAGGAGCGCCTGTGGCTGCATTATAGATTGTGCCGGTGATGAATGACGGCTGAAGTTCTGCCAGACAGGGGCGCAGCATCAGCACGAGCAGTATGGCTGCGCAGGCCGCTGTACTGCATATGAAAACACCTTTACCATGGCGGCTGAAAAACATGCAGAGGGCCTTTTCGGGTTACAGTTTCAGCTGACACAGGCATGTCAGCCTGTGTCAGCTTTCGTTTTTAGAAGCAGTTTCGAGAGCCTGCCCTGTAAGAACCGTTTTTTTCTGATACAGGCAGATGGGGGTATGCTCTATTTCAGATGTTTCGAATTTATCTGCTGCATCAGGTGTATGGCGGGCAGAATCTTTCAGGTATTTTTCCTGGAATGCCAGGTCATTTCTTTCAACAAGCCGTTTGTCAATTGGGGTGAATGTCATGGGGACCTCTTATTTCAAACCGTAGTTCTGTTCAGCATGCGCGATAGCTGCATGAGTTCCGCGCGTATTTGTTTAAGAGCCGCTGTGTAGCGCTGATCCGGCAGATTGAGCGATAACTGCTTCTGCTGGCGGGGTTCCTGCTGCGGTGCGGCTTCTTTAAGCTTTTTTTTTGCTCCGGCAATGGTGTATTTCTGCTCATACAGCATTTTGCGGATTTTCAGCACTGCTTCGACATCTTTTTTCCGGTACAGGCGCTGATTGGACTTTGTCCGGTATGGTTTTATAAGCTTGAATTCGGATTCCCAGTAGCGAAGAATATAGGGTTCTACATCAGTGATTTTGCACACCTCGCCGATTTTAAAATAAAGCTTGTCGGGGATTTCTGTGGCCATCGCATTCTCCTGCTGGTAGTCCGCGTCTGTTCAGCCGTGCTGAGCCGTCAGCCGTTTAGAACTTTTTTCAGCACCGGGCTTGCTTTAAATGTGAGGACGCTGCGGGCTGAAATTTTTATTTCATCACCGGTCTGCGGATTGCGGCCACGCCTGATGTTTTTGTCGCGGATATTGAAATTGCCAAAGCCGGAAATTTTAACCTTATGGTTTGTCTCCAGGGATTTACGCATAAGCTCGAAGATGAGCTCGACGATTTGCGTGGATTCCTTCTTGGAAAGACCCACTTTTTCATAGATTGCATCGATTAAGTCAGCTTTCGTCATTAGTGACTCCCTCCATCGCGAATATGCTGCCGTTATTGCCGAAGCTCCGCCCCTGTTGCCTGAACCAGGTGCGCTACGAGCCGGTCATGTATTTTGTTTACTTCTGCATCAGTGAGTGTTCTGTCATTTGACTGGAATTTAACTCTGAATGCAAGACTTTTTTTACCCGGCTGGATTGTGCCGCCACGGAAACTGTCAAAAATCTTCATGTCTGTTAAAAGTTTATTTTTAAAGCCTGCAACGGCTGAAAAAAACTTTTCAGCCGGGACAGTATCGTCAACTATAAGAGCAATGTCACGCAGTATGGCGGGCTGGCGCGAGAAAGGAGCAAACGAAACAGCATCACTCCAGAGCTTTGCAAGCTGGTCGACATCAAGCTCGAAGACATAGGCCGGTACTTTTACGTCGAAATGTTCAAGCACGTCGGGATGCACTTCGCCTAGGCAGCCGATGCAGTGATCCCCGGCATAGATGCTGAGCATTTTGTGCGGATGCAGAAATGGTTCCCGGCCGTCCTGCAGGAACCGCGTGTCGCGTATGCGCAGCATCTGCAGCAGGGACTCTACTGCGGCCTTGATATCATAGAAATCAACCATGGCGTTTTGCAGGTTCCACCCTTCGCCCTGCTGCATGCCTGCCATCAGGCCTGCAAGGCGCCGGGGTTCTTGGGGCTGCGGTGAGCCACTCTGTTGTATAAAGACGCGGCTCAGCTCAAAAAGCTTGATGGCAGAGCTTTTATTATTGAGGTTTTCCTGCAGATTAAGAAGCAGGCTTGGAACGATGGAGGTTCGCATGACCGACTGCGAAGAGGCCAAAGGATTCAGAATCGGCAGCGGGGTGCTCCTGGCATCTTCCCCGGCGAAACGCATGCCGGCAATATGCTCGGGGCCGCAAAAGCTGTAGTTGATAACTTCAAAAAAGCCGCGGGCAATCATCATGTCGCGTATGATGCCGGCAAGTTTAAGGTTTCGGTTCTTTGTGTTGCCCGAAAGCGCCGCCCGCGGATAGGTTACCGGTATATGGTCATATCCTGTTAAACGGGCAATTTCTTCGATAAGGTCGATGGGCTCATTAAGGTCATAGCGGAAGCTGGGGGCAGTTGCCAGCAGCGTGTCGGCATCAGGAGCCTGCGTGGCCATGTGGAGTCTTTCCAGCACTGACGTGACATCCTGCTGCGAAAGAGAAAGGCCCGTGACCGCATTTGTTTTTTTTACGCTCAGGCGAACGGGCCGGGGGGGGGCAAGTTTGGCCGGATAGGCATCGATACAGCCCCTTGCTATTTTTCCGCAGCCAAACTCGGCCATGAGCTGCGCCGCCCGGTGCAGCGAGGGCAGTACGCCGTTTATGTCAATGCCCTTTTCAAAGCGCAGCGAAGCCTCGGTTTTCAGATTCAGCGCGCGGCTTGTGCGTGCAATGGAATGGGGCGTGAAATAAGCGCTTTCAATGAGCACGGTGTCTGTTGCCGGGAGAATCCCCGAGTTTTCGCCGCCCATAATGCCGGCTATAGCCACGGGACGTCTGCCGTCGCAGATCATGAGGGCATTGTCCGGCAGCTCACGCGCAATGGCGTCAAGAGTTGTAAATTTTTCGCCCCTGGCAGCCCTGCGAACTATGATTTTTCCATCCTGTATGAAGGAGTAATCAAATGCGTGGAGCGGCTGTCCCCATTCAAGCAGGATGTAGTTGGTAATGTCGACAAGATTGTTGATTGCCCGGATGCCGCAGTTGACAAGCCTTCGCTGCATCCACAGAGGCGAGGGTTTTACCGTAAGCCCGGTGACAAGCCTGGCGGTATACCGGGGGCACAAATCGGCATCAGCTATTTCAACAGCCACGCGGGTGTCAATTGCGTCTCCTGTTTCCTCTAAACGATACTGCGGAAGCTGCAGGGGGATACCAAAGAGGGCGGCGATTTCGCGCGCAAGCCCGACAACGGACAGGCAGTCGGCGCGATTTGGCGTAATGCCGAGATTAAATATAGTATCGGAAAGCTTCAGGTAGCGCGCAAGGGGCATCCCGAGAGGAGCATCCGGCGGCAGCACCATAATGCCGCTGTGATCCTCACCAAGACCGAGCTCAGGCTCCGAGCAGATCATGCCTTCTGAGATTTCGCCCCTGATTTTTGATTTTTTTATAGTCATGCCGCCGGGAAGCTGTGCGCCTTCCACAGCCAGGGCAATGTGCTGGCCAACTGCAATATTGGGAGCGCCGCAGACAATGGGCAGAATTTTTTCACCTGTAGTTACTTTGGCCAGCTGCAGCTTTTCGGCATTGGGATGCCTGGTTATTTCAAGGATTTCGCCTACAACGACATTGTCCCATTCCGAGCCGGTGCGTATAATCTCTTCGACCTCGATGCCGGACATGGTCAGGCGGTCGGCAAGATCCTGCACGGGAATTTCCTGCGGAATGAAGTCCTGTAGCCAGTTTATGCTGAGATACATAGGCGCCTGTGTCCAAGAGAATTAATTAAAACTGGGATAAAAAACGCAGATCGTTTTCAAAGAAAAGCCGGATATCATTGATACCGTATTTCAGCATGGTGACGCGCTCAACGCCCAGACCGAATGCAAAGCCCGTGGTCGTTTCAGGGTCATACCCGACATTGCGGAATACCGCCGGCTGCACCATGCCGCAACCGAGAATTTCGAGCCATCCCGTGCCCTTGCAGACACGGCAGCCTTTGCCTCGGCAGATAACGCACCGGATATCGACCTCGGCACTGGGCTCCGTAAAAGGAAAAAAGCTCGGGCGGAACCTGAGTGAGGTCTTTTCGTCGAAAATGCGGTGAATGAAGAGAGTCAGAAGCCCCTTGAGGTCTCCAAAGGAGATGCCTTCATCAACCATCAGCCCCTCAATCTGGTGGAACATGGGCGTGTGGGACACATCGGAATCACACCGGTAGACCTTGCCCGGGCAGATGATGCGCAACGGCGGCCTGGTCTGCTGCATGGTGCGGATCTGTACGGGAGATGTGTGCGTTCGCAGCAGAACTTCGGGAGATATATAGAAGGTGTCATGCATATCCCGCGCAGGATGATCTTTGGGAATATTGAGCGCCTCGAAATTAAAAAAATCGAGCTCTATCTCAGGGCCTTCGACCATTTGAAAACCGAGCTCGGTGAAGACGGCGACAATCTCATCGGTTACCTGAGTGACGGGGTGCCGGCGCCCGAGCGGCAGGCAGCGGCCGGGCAGGGTGACATCGATATCGACCCGCCCCATGTCCTGCTGCTTTTTGCGCTCGCGCGATGCCTTGAGCGCGTCTTCAACACCGGATTCGATACTTTTCTTGATCTCGTTGGCAAGCTTGCCGACAACAGCCCGCTGCTCCGCCGGAATGGTGATCAGGTTTTTTATCAGCTGCGTGAGCGAACCGCTGCGGCCGATATATTTGCTTTTGACCTGATAAATGTCAGACTCCGAGGCCGCATTGTGCAGGTCTGATATGCTTGCATCTCTGATTTTGTTCAGGGTTTCTTCCATAACACACAAAGACAGTATCCTTCACGCGGTGGAGGATACTGTGAAGTTGAACTGTTTCGGCTTTTCGCCTCAGGCAGCGGCAGTTTTGCTGGTATTGGCCTTGGCGATTTTTACAAGCTCGGTAAACGCGTTGAAATCATTGATCGCAAGCTCCGACAGCGACTTTCTGTCCAGCAGGATATTTGCCCGTTTCAAGCCCAGTATGAACTGGCTGTAGTTGATGTCCAGGCTGCGGGCGCCTGCGCTGATGCGGGCGATCCAGAGCTGACGGAATTCGCGCTTTTTGACCCTTCTGTCGCGATAGGCATAGTTGAGCGCCCTGTCGACGGTTTCCCTGGCTATACGGTACAGTCTGCCCCGCACGCCCCGGTATCCCTTGGCGAGCTTGAACAGTCTGTTCCTGCGTCTTCTTAAAGTAAATCCTCCTTTGACTCGCGGCATTGCTAAACCTCACTGGTAAGAATTAATAAGTATGTTTATGACGGCAGACAGGTCCGTGTTTGAAGCAACGGGTGACGGACTTTTTCCTGCGCAATTGTCCTCTTTACGCGTACGGAATCAGCCTGCGCACATTGCGCTGCTCGACAGCGGATATGGTCGAGGTTTTGCGCAGATTACGTTTTCTTTTCGTCGTCTTTGATGTGAGAATATGGCTTCTGTACGCTTTTCCCCGTCTGACCTTGCCTGTCTTGGTCACCGTGAAACGTTTTGCGGCAGCTTTGTTTGTTTTGAGTTTTGGCATGGAAATCACATCTCCTGATGGTGGTTCTGTTACGGTGTTGTTTTTTTAGGGCTGATCATCATGATCATGCTGCGGCCTTCCATGGTTGCGTTTTTTTCAACACTTCCCTGTTCGCCGATCGCCTCGGTTACCTTTGCAAGCATCACCTCGCCCTGTTTCTTAAACTGCAGTTCCCGTCCGCGGAAAACAACGGTAATTTTTACCTTGTCGCCCTTTTCCAGGAACTCACTCACATGTCGCATTTTTATCCCGAAATCATGCTCGCCGGTAAACGGCCGCAGCTTGATTTCCTTGGTCTGCACCGTATGGTGCGTTTTTTTCTGAATTTTTTTGCTCTGCTGGTATTTGTGCTTGCCGTAATCCATCATACGGCACACTGGCGGGTCAACATTCGGAGACACCTCCACAAGGTCATAACCCTGTTCGCCTGCCAGCTCGATTGCCTTCCTGGTTTCGAGAATACCCAGCTGTTCGCCTTCCCCGTCTATGACTCTGACGCGGGGGCTCTTGATAGCGCTGTTGATCCTTTGTCCGTCGGTCTGTTTTTCTATGTCCGGATCCTCCTTACGGGTTAATGCTACATGCCCTGCAGCTCGTTTGCGCAGGTGTCCTTGATTTTTTGAACCGCTGCCTGCAGCGGCATAAAGCCAAGGTTTTCACCGGAGCGGAGCCTGACGGCGACGCCGCCCTGTTCTATTTCCTTATTGCCCACGACCAGCATAAAAGGGGTTTTCTGCAGCTGGGCCTCGCGGATTTTCAAATTGAGGCTTTCATTGCGCAGGTCGATGCCTGCCCGGAGGTCATTGCCCCTGAGGCTTTCAAGCACCTGCTGCGCAAACTCGTGCTGGGCGTCCGAGATCGGTATCACCACGGCCTGCACCGGCGACAGCCAGACAGGGAAGGCGCCGGCAAAATGTTCGATCAGTATGCCCATAAACCGCTCAATGGAGCCCAGGATGACCCTGTGCAGCATGACGGGCCTATGCTTGCCGCCGTCTTCGCCGATATAGGTCAGGTCGAAGCGCTCGGGCAGGATGAAGTCGCACTGAATTGTTGCGCACTGCCAGGACCGCTTCAGGCAGTCGCGCAGCTTGAAGTCGATTTTCGGGCCGTAGAAGGCGCCGTCGCCTTCATTGACATCATAGGCAAGGCCGTTTGACTCAAGGGCCTCCCGCAGGGCCGCAGTGGCAAGATCCCAGGACTGGTCATCGCCGATTGATTTCGCGGGCCGCGTGCTCAGTTCAACCTCGAATTCAAAGCCGAACATAGCCATGACATCTTTAACAAAGGTAATGATGTCGGAAATTTCTCCGTGCAGCTGCTCGGGCATGCACAGTATATGGGCATCGTCCTGGGTGAATTCTCGCACGCGCGTCAGTCCGTGCAGCACGCCTGATTTTTCATGCCGGTTAACCGTGCCAAGCTCGAAATACCGCAGGGGCAGGTCCTTGTAGCTTCTGAGGCGCGAGCGGTAAATCAGCATGTGGGCCAGGCAGTTCATGGGCTTCAGGCCGTATTTTTTGCCTTCCACCTCGGTGAAATACATGTTTTCAAGATAGTTTTGCAGATGGCCTGAGCGCTCCCACAGGTCGAGCTTCAGTATCTGGGGCCCCTTGACCATATCATAGCCGCGCTTGAGATGCTGCCGGACCTCGAAGTCCTCGAGAATGCGGCGAACCAGGGCTCCTTTTGGGTGATAGACGATGAGGCCTGCGCCCGCTTCGTCGTAAATGCTGAACAGGTCAAGCTCTTTGCCGAGCCTGCGGTGGTCGCGCTTTTTTGCCTCTTCGATGCGGGCAAGATGCTCTTTCAGCGCCTTTTTGTCGGCAAAAGCCGTGCCGTAAATGCGCTGCAGCATTTTGTTGCGCTCATCGCCGCGCCAGTAGGCACCCGCGGTGCTGATGAGCTTGAAGGACTTGATCATGCCGGTTGCGGGCACATGCGGTCCGCGGCACAGGTCGGTGAATTCGCCCTGTACATAGAGCGAAACAGTATCGGCAGGTATTTCCGAGATGATTTCCACCTTATACTTCTCGCCGAGCTTGTTGAAGAAATCGATGGCTTCCTGCTTCGGGAGCTCTCTGCGGACAAAAGGCAGATTTCGACCGGCTATCTCTTCCATTTTTTTTTCGATTTTTTCGAGATCTTCGGGGCTGAAGGTGCCGTCATAGTCGAAATCGTAGTAAAAGCCGTCTTCAATGGAAGGGCCGATGGTAACCTTCACGCCGGGATACAGCTCCTGCACGGCCTGGGCCATCACATGGGAGGTGCTGTGGCGGATAATATCAAGCCCCGGCTCAGAGTCGGGCCGTATGAAGGAGACGCAGCAGTCTGCTGCGATGGGCGCACTCAGATCGACAGCAAGGCCGTCAAGTTCCGCAGCCACGGGCTTGAACGGGAGCTTGAGCTCACCGGCAAAAGCCTGCAGGGTCGTGCCAGGTGCTGCGATCCTTTTTGTTCCGTCGGGTAGCGTTATTGTTACATCTGCCATAGTTGTTGCTTCTTGAAATGCTAAAAAGGCACCACAAACTGCTTCATGATGCCGTCACGGTTTCTCTGCGCTTTGCGGCTAAGGCATTGAGAAGTACGTGGTAGGCGCGGGCGGTTTCGAACCGCCGACCTCTACCGTGTCAAGGTAGCGCTCTCCCGCTGAGCTACGCGCCTACTGTATAAGACATAAATTGATACCAATCAATTTAAATTTTGTCAAGGAAATTATCATGTTAGACAATTTTATTAAAACCCGGGAGGGCAAAAAAGAACGGGCCGGCCAGACCGCCGCGGCCCGTTTACAAGTCGTGTCCCCGACACGAGTCGAACGTGCGACCTATTCCTTAGGAGGGAATCGCTCTATCCTGCTGAGCTACGGGGACATGTGGTGTGAAACGGTCTCATTTCATAGCTTTTCCACAGTTATTTTGCAAGTGATTTGTTACGTGCAAATTCAACATTTGGTTTTATATAGCTGAAAACGCTTAAATATGTTAAAAAAAATTTAATAAAATATACTCTCACGGGAGGATGTATGAAAAGAAAACCGGCACAAATGTTTCTGGTGGCAGCTGCGGTACTGGTTGCAAGTATTTCTAGTGTACCGGTACAGGCGCAGACCTGGCAGCCTATGACTAGCGGAACGACAAACGGTTTGAACGGCATCTGGGGCAGTTCGGGCAGCGATGTTTTTGCCGTCGGCGACGGTGGGGTCGTTGTGCATTATGACGGATCAGCCTGGTCGCCTATGTCCAGCGGCACGACTGCAACACTGCGGGGTGTATGGGGCAGCTCCGGCAGCGATGTGTTTGCCGTCGGCGGCAGCGGCGTCATCGTTCATTATGACGGCTCGTCCTGGTCATCCATGACCAGCAATACGACTGTATCGCTCAATGGCATATCGGGTTTTGGTGCAAGTGTTGCTTATGCTGTAGGCGACACTGGCCTAGGGGTTTATTACAATGGCTCTACCTGGAATCCCGGTAATGTTTCTAGCGGCGGCACCGTGACGGCTAATATGAATGGTATTTGGCACAGCGCCCCTGATGAACATATTGCAGTAGGAGCTTCCGGCATTATTTACGAACGGGCGCCCTCGATGGATATAACTATCCAGCCGGTTTCTGTTCAACTCAATTGCGTGTGGGGGATTGCCGGCTCCGCTGTTTTTGCCGCTGGTGCTAACGGTGCCATACTGCGCCAGACCGGCTGGGCAACATGGGCGGCAGAGTCAAGCGGTACAACCAATACGCTTTATGGTGTTTGGGGCAGCTCGGGGGCGGATTTTTTTGCTGTGGGGCAAGGGGGCGCAATAGTGCATTATGACGGATCATCATGGTCCGGCATGACCAGCAATGCAACAGTTGATCTTCATGCCGTCTGGGGAAGCGCGGGAAGCGATGTTTTTGCCGTGGGTCAGAATGGGACGATTTTGTACTACACCACTGGCGGCGCCAGCACAACGACGACCACCATCGACTCGACCACCACCACAAGCATCCGGCGGCTGTGCCCGTTCAGGCGGTCGGCTGCCACTGATGCAGGCGTACAGACGCTGCGCGACCTGCGGGATTCACAGCTTGAAACCGCCTTCGGCGCAGTGATTGCCAGCATGTATTATCAGAACATGGATGAGATAGGCGATATTCTTCAGGACAGTCGCGCTTTGCGCAACCGGTTCAACCGTTTGACCAAAACAAATATGCCTGCGGTACGTGAGCTCATGACGCAGGGAACTGCAACAATTGAGGCTGATGATCTGCTTGAGATGCATGAGTTTTTAACCGATCTGCAGGGCAGGGCAGGGATGCAACTGCGGATGGATATAGACTTTATTTTGCGCGGCATGGAGTCCGGCTGGCTACTGCAGTGGCTGGGGATAACTGTGGAGTAAAAGCCAATTTCATATATTGAAAGTACAGGGCGGAGCCGGTCATGGCCCCGCCTTTTTTATTGTTATTGACAAAAAAATTTATTCTCAATTTAAACTATGGTACTTATCAATGGTATTTTTTGAGAGAACCTTTTAAGGGGGGGCTATGAAACAATAATGATGAAAAAATTTTTTTTAGCAGTAGCGTCCTTTGTTTTTTTTCTAGTTGCACAGCAGGTTTATGCTCTGAGCTGGAGCCTGATGGACAGTCCCACAACCAATCAACTTAATGGCGTCTGGGGCAGCAAGGCTGGTACTGTGTACGCCGTGGGGCAAGTTGGCACTATTCTTAAGTATGATGGTGCAGAGTGGGTGAAGCAGTCAAGCCCGACAAGCAACCAGCTTAATGATATCTGGGGCAGCTCAGGCACCGATGTGTTTGGCGTAGGACAAATCGGCACTATTCTTCATTATAAAGGCATATCGTGGTCCCTGGTCAACTCCAGTCCTACACCACAATCCTTGAACAGCGTGTGGGGTATATCCGCCAGCGACATTTTTGCCGTTGGAGTGATAGGGACAGTAGCTCACTATAACGGCACATCCTGGTCGCTGGTTACGCCAAGTCCGACCACACAATCTTTAAATGCTGTTTGGGGAAGTTCGGGCACAGACGTTTATGCCGTGGGCGCAAATGGGACAGTAGTCCATTACAACGGCACGAAGTGGGTTGCTATGGAGAGCAGAACAACAAAAAAGCTTTATAGTGTCTGGGGCAGTTCGGGAAGTAATGTTTTTGCTGTAGGTGAGACAGGCACCATAATTCATTACAACGGCACATCCTGGTCGCTGCAGACCAGCCCGACAACACAAACATTGAACAGTGTTTGGGGAAGTTCAGGCAGCGATGTTTTTGCTGTTGGGCAAAATGGGACAATAATCCACTATAACGGCATATCCTGGTCGCTTGTTACGCCAAGTCCGACCACGGCAACACTGTATGGGGTCTGGGGAAGTCCGGCTGGTGATTTTTTTGCCGTGGGCGCCAATGGCACAGTGCTTCAGTATTCTTCCGAAACAGCCACAACATCGACCACAACAAGCATTTCCAATACTACCACGACGGTTGTTCCTGGCGGGGGTATATGTGTCTTCAGTAAAGTTGCTGGTCAAGATCGTGGCAATATAATAACGTTGCGTCAGTTGAGGCAGGCAAAGATTGAGACTGCTATCGGTGCGGTATTGGCCACTATGTATTACCAAAATACGGACGAAATAAGCGGCATTTTGAACAGGACCCCTGAGCTGAAAAGCCGCTTCAGCAGCATAACCCAAAGTAAAATGCCGGTGGCACGTAAACTTCTCCTGCAGGGCAGCATTACTATTTCGGCGGATGATCTACAGGAGATACATGATTTTTTTATTGACCTGCAGGATTATGCAGGTTTCAAACTACGTACGGATATAGACTTTATTCTGCGGGGCCTTAAATCCGGCTGGCTGCTGCAATGGCTGGGTGTGACTGTAGAGTAATGTGTTTTTGTAGGAGCGGCTTTCAGCCGCGATACAATCGCGGCTGAAAGCCGCTCCTACCGTCTGATTCATGGAGTAACAAAAAAGGCGTAGCCGGCCCCGTCTTTTTTTCTGTTATTGGAAAAAAAGTTATTCTCTATTTAAAAAGCTGGCAAGCCATGGTGCTTTATGTGCATATTTCAGCGTTTTGCCGAAGAGCAAACCAAACGCGCCGGTAATGAGCCCGTTGGTGGAAGGGTTTTCAATCCATCGGTAAAAAAGCGCCGCAGCGGCGATGCTTGCCGCCCATGACGCCAGCATACCGAAAAGTGCGGCAACCGGAGACAGGAAGCCGAAGCGTACAAACAGCGCATTGACGATCAGTAAAATCGGGAAATGAACGAGAAAAACCGAGTATGAAATCCGGCCCAGGAAGGCAAGCATTCCGGTGTTCCGGTAGTGGTCCAGCAGGCCGCTGCGGCGGCTGCAGCCCAGAACCAGTGCCACAGCCAGCGCAACCGCAATGCGCAGGCGGAAATTCACAATCAGGGCAGCTACCCCAACAGCAGCAAGCACAAACAGCCAGGTTGAAGCCTGCTTGCGCTCCGAAGCCCACCAGGCAGCGGCGCCCAATCCGTATGAGCCGAAGAAATAGAGTGCCCAGTTGTCCCAGACGGCATCGCGGTTAAACCAGAACAATGAGCAGAGCCCTATGCTCAGGACCAGCATCGGGGCGACGGGCCGAACGCGGCCGATCCATAACAGCAGAGTCATAAGCGTGAACAACTGGAAATCAATGGCAATGTACCAGATGCCTGCCGACAGCGACTCATACCCGAGCAGGTCCTGCAGCAGGAAAACATGGGCAAGCCATTGATCGAATGTGGCGGGGGCCGGAATGGATTCATCAGCCATCCAGCAGCTGGCCAGTGCTGAACAGGCAATAGCCATGCAGATTGCGGCGATATTGGGGATAGCCAGCCGCTGGTAGCGCTTCCAGATCAGGCCAAGCGGCGATACATGTAATGCATCACCGTCGGGAGAAAGACTTCGCGCAGCAAGAAAACCGCCGAGCACCAGAAATACCTGAACGGCAATACGCCCATAGCCGTAGAGCCAGTTGATAATGCCGGGAGCTATTTCCTGCGCTGCAAGAGCAAGCGGTCCATAGGACACCAGATGGTGCAGGACGATTACTTGCGAAGCAATCGCCTTGAATGCGTCTAGCAGCGGTATGCGATTGTCATGGGTGCTCATGCTGTTATTAGTACACCAGACTGCCGATATGCGCAATATTCGGGGATATGTTCAAAAACCTGAGATAGCAAAGTTTAAAAGTTTTTATGTGTTTCCTGCCATGCCTGTTCAATGGCGGGTTTGATGATTTTTGTGATTTCTTTATAGGCATCCGGCATGAAATGAAGCCCGTCGCTGATATAAAGCTCATGGCGGGGTTTGTTTCCGAAGGTGAAAAAAACAGGGTTGATGTCGATGTAGCCTGCCTTTGTAGTACTTTTGCAATAGGCCTTCACAAGACCGTTTGCCGCGTCGATTTCGCTCCATTTTTCCAGTTTTTGCGGCGCTTTATTAATGGAGATGAAAAATATGCGCGTTTCGGGCAATGAGGCATGAACCCGTTCGCAAAACAGCCCGAAACGCAGGACAATGTCCTCTGCCCGGCTGCCATATTCAATATCATTGCTGCCGCAGTAGTAGGCGATGACTGCGGGCTTGTAGGGTAGAACGATCCTGTCCATATAATGGAGAACTTCCCATGTGCGGGCGCCTCCAAAGGCCCGGTTAATGATCTGCAGCGGGCGCATATCACGTGCAAGGGTTGCCCAGAAGCGGAATATGCTGCTGCCTATGAACAGAACAGCTCCCTGCGGGGGCGGGGCTGTCGCATCATGCTTCAGCATGTCTTTTATGTCTTTTTGAAACCAGATTTCGCTTTCCGGCCCAGTCCTTTGCTCCATGCCAAACGTGCTCCGTGTAATTAGAAGTATGAACAGTACGAGACAATATACTGTGGACGTGCTGCGAGATCGGACTTGCATGACAGTAGTATGTTGCAGGGATTGAAAAGAAAACACTTTGCGGGGACCAGGTAAGATCACGTTTTTTCCGGCCTGTTGGCGCCTTGATCCGGCTGCCTGTCCGGTGGCAGGTTAAGGGATGAAAGCCCCAGCCTCCACCGGTTGTTTTTTTGTCCGTGTCTGACCCATGAAGCGTTTTGCCAGTATTTTTTCAGCCGCAGGTAGAGGTAAATCGAATCGGCGACAAGAAAAATGATAAGACAGACAAAGGCTGCAATTTTCCACATAATCCATGAGGCCTTTTTTAAATGCACCGCCGTTTTTACGCGAACTTCTGCAATCAGAGATTGTAAAGAGATTGATCTTCCGGCCTAGCGTATGCCCCGTTTGCGAAGATCGCGCTCTTTAATCCCTGCCTCATAGCCTCTTTGACGTGCTATTTTTTCCTCATCCGTGCGGAACATGTTGAGGGTATCCACAATAGATTCGCTTTCATGGGCCCGTATTTCCTCGTCTGTCCGGAACATATTGATTAAGTCTAAATCTATAAATTGATCATTTTCATCTTTTGCTTGAAGTCCGAGTTCAAATCCCTTCTTGTATTCTTCGCTTATTTTGCTCATGGTAGCTCCTTGTTAAGGGTTCTGAAAGGTCATTTATTGAAATTTTTTATTTCCTGCTACTTGACGCAAAGAGATTTTGACTACCCGTCTATTTATTGCCTGCCATACTTTTCCATGTATAAATGTATATATTAAAATGAGAAAATCAACTTATTTATTTAGATGCATTGAATGAACAGCTGTGTGCCGGTTTTCGCACCTGCCATATTGCAGCATGGGAGGTAAACTGCCTCCCTTATTTTTACTTGCCATTAGCAAACACTCATTATATTCTAATAGAAAATTACAACATAACCAGAAGGAGCACATATGTTTGGCATGGGCATGACGGAAATGATTATTATCCTTGTCATCGTGCTTATTGTTTTCGGCGCGGGCAAGCTGCCGGACATAGGCAAGGGGCTGGGGCATGGAATCAAAAATTTCAAAAAGGCCGTGGGCGGTCAGGAAGATGACGACGAAGCCGCTAAAAAAGAGATCAACGACAAAAAATAACCACAGCATATGAAGCAAAAAAAACGCGGCGCCCTTTTCGTGGGCAGCCGCGTTTTTTTTGAGGATGTCATTGCCTAGGTTGTGTAATCGGCGTTGATTTTCACATAATCATAGCTGAGATCGCAGGTTGTCACTTCACAGCTTTTTGTGCCCGCCTTCAGGTCCATGGCTATTTCTATGCAGTTTTTTTCCATTATTTTTTTCAGCCGGCCGATGTTTTTTGTGACTCCCTGCCCATTGTGAACGCTCTGCAGCCCGTTGAAAAAGATATCGACTTCAGTCATGTCAAACTGTGCGCCCGATCTGCCCAGGGCCGCCATAATCCTGCCCCAGTTGTAATCCTGCCCGAAAAAGGCCGTTTTTACCAGCGGTGAATTGGCAACCGTCATGGCGGCCTGCTTTGCCTGGGCTGCGGTTTTTGCATTCCTGACGTTTATAAGCAGCAACTTTGTTGCCCCCTCACCGTCTTGCACAATGAGGCGTGCAAGCCGTTTCATGACTTCATAAATAAGATTAGAAAAAGTTTTATAACTAGCTGATTTTGCAGAACTTATTAATGGTTTTGACTTGCAGCTCGCAAGCACCAGCACTGTGTCATTGGTGCTCATGTCGCCATCAACGGATATGCGGTTAAAGGTGAGTTCAACTTTTTCGCGAACCAATGACGCAAGAAGTTTTCGTTCGATGGAGGCATTTGTAACGATATAGGAAAGCATGGTTGCCATGTCGGGCATGATCATGCCTGCTCCCTTGGCAACACCGCAAACCTTGATCGTATGTTCGTCTATTGAGTCCTGAAGAGCGACGATTTTGGGGAACGTATCGGTCGTCATGATTGCGTCGGAAAATTCTGAAAGTGCCCCTGAAGCGGCATGCTTTACCAATGCCGGCACTCCAGCCACCAGTTTCCCGACAGGAAGAGGCACGCCGATAACGCCGGTTGACGATGGCACGACGAGGCCTTGCCTGATGCCCAGCTCCTGCGCAAGGGCGGCGCTTGCAGTCTCGCAGTCTATAATTCCCTGCGCCCCGGTGCAGGCATTGGCATTGCCGCTGTTCACCAGCACAGCCTGGGCCATGCCGGACTTCAACCGCTTTTGCCCGATGATCACCGGCGCCGCCTTGACTATGTTTTTTGTAAACGCAGCCGCAGCCGCGCACGGTGCATCAGCCAGGATGAGGCCGATGTCTTTTTTGCCGTTTTTTTTCAGGCCGCCGGCAATACCGGAAAACCGGAATCCGGGAATACCTTTTTTATACGAAAATGTTTTCATTGTTTTATGTATTGAAAAAATAATGCTGTTTAAGGGTAAAAACCGGATTCTGCTTACATGTGCGCCCGGCTGTATGTCCATACTACAACAACACGGTCGGTTAGGCGCCGCAGCATTTTTTGTATTTTTTGCCGCTGCCGCAGGGGCAGGGGTCATTGCGTCCAACTTTGGGCGCAGTGCGTATCGTCGGCTTTTTTTCAGTTTCCTGCTCGCCTCGGCTCAGCACGAATTTGCTGGGCTGCTCAGGCTTGCGTTCAAGTTCCTCGCGGGGCATGATTTGTACCATAAAGAGCTTCTCGATAAATTCCTTTTTTTGCCGGTCAACAAGATTGAGGAATAAATCATAGGCTTCCTTCTGGTATTCACGAAGCGGATCCTGCTGTGCATAGCCTCGCAGGCCGATGCCTTCCCGCAGGTGATCCATGTCGAGCAGGTGGTCTTTCCATGTTTCGTCAAGAATCCTGAGATACAGCCATTTTTCAATGTTGCGCAGCATTTCTGCGCCGATCTGCAGTTCCTTTGCTTTATAGGTCTTGTTGATTTCATCAAGAACGTACCGGTCAAGCTCATCGTCTTTGAACTGCGCCAGCTGTTCCTGCGTAATGAACAGGGCGGTCGAGAACTGCAGGAAAATCGCCTCGCGAAAGCCCTTCAGGTCGATGTCATCATTTGGAATTCCCCTGCCGAAGAACTCATCGAGAATATTTCCGGCAAGAACGCCGATGTATTCCTGCACAAGGTCCTCAAGCGAAGGATCTTTCAGCGCCCGGTTGCGCAGCTCATAGATGATCTCGCGCTGCTTGTTCATGACATCGTCATATTCAAGCAGGTGCTTGCGGATTTCAAAATTGTGGCCTTCGACACGGCCCTGCGCATTTTCTATGGCGCGGGTAATCAGCTTGTGCTCAATGGGCTCATTCTCCTCGATGCCGAAGCGGTCCATGATATTGGATATGCGCTCCGCGCCGAAAATGCGCAGCAGGTCATCTTCAAGCGACAGGAAAAACTTCGATGATCCCGGGTCGCCCTGACGCGCCGAGCGGCCCCGCAGCTGCCGGTCGATGCGGCGGGCATCGTGCCGCTCTGTGCCGATTATATGCAGGCCGCAGGGGACGTCCTTGAAACACTCTGTTTTTTTGACACCTTTTTTTTCGGGGTCGGGGCAGGCAGCGCATCCGCTTTCGCGCTCAATCTCGCAGTTGAGGCAGCACTGGACCGGGCATTTTATGACGCCCTTGCCCAGCTTGATGTCAGTGCCGCGGCCGGCCATGTTTGTGGCGATGGTGACTGCGCCGGCCTGGCCCGCTCCGGCAACAATTTCTGCCTCTTCCTTATGGCGTTTGGCATTGAGTACGGAGTGCTTGATGCGCTTTGGGATCATGCGGCTTAACAGCTCCGATGCTTCAACCGAAACCGTTCCGACAAGGGTCGGTCTGCCCATATCATGCATCTTTTCAATTTCACTGATTATGGCCCGGTACTTTTCCTTCTTTGTTTTGTACACCACGTCGGCATAGTCGGTCCTGCGTACCGGCCTGTTGGTCGGGATGACGATTACCTTAAGCTTGTATATTTTGAGAAATTCAGGCGCCTCGGTTTCCGCCGTACCCGTCATGCCCGACAGCTTTTCATACATGCGGAAGTAGTTTTGAATCGTGATGGCTGCAAATGTCTGTGTTTCTCCCTCAATGCGAACATTTTCCTTGGCCTCGAGCGCCTGGTGCAGGCCGTCGCTGTAGCGCCGACCGGGCAGCATGCGGCCGGTGAATTCATCGACAATCTGAACCTTGCCGTCATCGGTGACCACGTAATTGACATCTTTTTCAAAGAGCGAGTAGGCTTTGAGCAGTTGGGAAACGTTTTGAAGCTTTTCGCTCTTGACGGCAAAATCGCGCTCTATTTTCTGCTTGCGCTCCATGCGTTCCTGCTCAGGGAGGTCAGCATCGATGTCGGCCATGCTGAGATCGGGCAGAATAAAAAAGTCCGGGTCGTTGGGAGACAGGGCATGCCTCCCCTTGTCGCTCACGTCGATGGTGTTGGAGCGCTCGTCAATGCTGAAAAACAGATCGGCATCGAGCTCGCCTATGCGCTTATCGCGCATATAGTCGACCTCGACTTCATCGATAAGCTTTTTCGTATGCCCCTCCTTGGAAAGTTTCAGGAAGCGCTTGGCTTTCGGTGCGGCCCGTTTTACCTGCAGGAGCTTGATGCCTGCTTCATACTCCTTGCCCTCGTTCAGGAGCTTTTCAGCCTCGTTGAGCAGTTCGCTTACCAGGCTGTTCTGGCTTTTCATCAGGCGCTCGACCGGTATCTTCAGCTCGGAAAAATATTGCCTGTCCGTGCGCTCGACAGGGCCGGAGATGATAAGCGGCGTGCGTGCTTCATCGATGAGAATGCTGTCAACCTCGTCAATAATGGCGAAGTAGTGGCTGCGCTGTACCTGATGTTCCGCGTCGATGGCCATATTGTCGCGCAGGTAATCGAAGCCGAATTCCGTGTTGGTGCCGTAGGTGATATCGGCCATATAGGCCTTGTTGCGCTGTTCCTGTGAGATGTCGTGGGTGATGACATCCACCGTCAGCCCGAGAAATTCAAATATTTTACCCATCCATTCGCGGTCGCGCCGCGCAAGATAATCATTAACGGTAATAATATGTACGCCTTTGCCGGTCAGCGCATTAAGGTAGGCAGGGAGCGTCGCCACCAGCGTTTTGCCTTCACCGGTCGCCATTTCCGATATTGATCCCTGATGCAGCACGATGCCGCCGATCATCTGCACGTCAAAATGCCTCAACCTCAGCACGCGCCGTGACACCTCGCGAACACAGGCGAAGGCTTCAGGCAGAATATCATCAAGAGTTTCTCCGTCGGCCAAACGTTTTTTAAATTCGCCGGTTAAAGCTTTGAGCTCATCATCCGATCTTTTCTCCATATCAGGTTCAAAGCTGTTGATATGCTCGACAATTGGTTCAATGCGCTTTATTTCCCGTGCATTGTCACTGCCGAATATTTTTTCAATAAGTTTCAGAATCACGCTTTTGCTCCTTTTGCAGCACGAGTTCCGCATCTGCGGACTGTATGTTATGGTGTCGAACGGACCGTAGTGACAAGGTGCTCGATTTTTCCCGGATGTTTGATGCCTGGCTGTATTTCAACACCGCTACTGACATCCAGCCCTGCCGGGTGCACGAGCGCAATACTCTGAGCGGCATTCTCAGGGGTAATACCGCCTGCGAGAAAGACCGGCAGGGGGCTTGCCGCCACAATCTGCGCAGCCAGATTCCAGTCGCAGGTTTTTCCTGTGCCGCCCTTGTATCCCTCCACCAGCGTATCCAGAATAATAACATCAACCCCTGCGCTTTTGAGCGATTCCATATGCTGCCCGATTTCTGATACGGAGAGGCTATCGTGGGACCGCACGGGTATCCGAATGGGATGCCAGAGGCTGCATGCCGTTAGTCTTTTGACCGTCGCGATTTCATCAAGCGTCAGAGGGCCGATGATCTGCAGGCCATGGGGGCGAACATCCTGGGCGATGTTCACCACTTCGGAAGCTGGTTTGTCAATCAGAAGAATTACCGGAATTTGTGTCAGTTTAGTAATTGCTGCCGCCACCTCTCTCCTGATACACCGTGGCGAGCAGTATATTTCGCACACAAGCCCCAGGTAATCAGCGCCGCTTCGTTCAGCCAGAACAGCGTCGCAGGCGTTTGTAATGCCGCAGATTTTTATTTTGGGCCGCATGCTGTTATGTCGGGAAAACAATAGGTTGGTAGTATAGGATGCGGGCAGATACAGTGTCAATACCAAAGATAGAAAAACGCCCCGGGATGTCTTTGCCAGCCACCACGGGGCGATTAAACCTGCATGTTCCGGTTCGGGCGTTACATGAATTTAGCCACATTGGCAAGCAGTGTTTTTTCGTCAAATGGTTTGACCATGTACTCATCGGCTCCCTGCTTCATGCCCCAGAATTTATCGCTTTCCTGGCTTTTGCTTGAAATAATGATTATTTTAATATTTTTGGTTTCAGGGGAGTTTTTTAGCTGGCGGCAGACCTGAAAACCGTTTTTTTTTGGCATTATGACATCCAGCAGCATCAGCTTCGGAAGCAGCGCGCAAGCCTTTTGAATCGCTTCATCTCCGTCGACTGCGGTGATGACCGTATAGCCCTTTGTCTTGAGGGGGTCCGTCAGAAGCCTCAACTCAGTTGGGCTGTCATCGACTACCAGTATGGTGTTGGCGGTTGGTGCTGGCATATATTTTTTTAAATTTTTTTACCGAGAAAAGCTGTTATATCCTTGAGAAGTTTCTCCACAGCCAGGTCAAGTTTCTCGGCGCGCGCCATGTGGCAGATTTTTACCAGTTCACGTTTTGATGCGGCATCGACAATAATAAGCTCAAGTTCAATCGATGGCGTATCCTCGTATGACGGAGAAAATCGTTTAATAAAACCCGGCTTGCCCTGCATGCCTGTAATAGCTGCTGCAGCAAAGACGGCTTTACCCCCAGAAGCGGGTTTCTCCTGGCTGTCGAGGGCATTTTTCAGGGCTGTTTCAATGTGCTGTTGCGCCAGGGGATACTCAATCATGCTGTAATTAAAAACCGGCTGCAGGCTCACGGCGCCGCAATCCTTAAGCCTGAACCCGGAATCTATCCATGCCCATGAAACTATATCGTCTTCCTGCATGCCGGCATAATCCCGTATCAGGCGCTGCATGGTTCCGTTGTCGGATGTTGTTGTAACACCTGGTTCAGCACCCGATGTCTTTTTTTTCTGGGGGCCGCTGCTGCAGGCTGCAAGACAGAGGCACATAATAAGCGTAATACAAACTTCTTTTGTTTTCATTGAACCTTTGATAATGAGATTTACATTATTAGTTGAAATACGGCATTTATGGTTATGGTTTATTGAGGCTGCATTATATCAATAAAAACCATAACGGAAAAATCTGGTAAGGTCAATACATAATCTGGTAAATAAATCATGAATAAGCTGCCGCCCGTCATAGAAAAGAAATTTTTTACGTGAGCAGGAGCATGGGCTGATCCGTGGAATGCTGTTGAAAGCTTTTTTATTTTGTTGGTGCAAAGAGCAGATTTTTATTATAAAATTTATCCAAATTCAAATATCCTTTTGCCATCATGAGTCAGGTGCAAAAAAAAAAAAATTAACAGCCGGACGAATAAATAATCGCAATGATACAGTTTTTTAAAAAACAGACGATACAGGATAAGTTCCAGGATTCGCTGGATAAGCTGCAGGCATTACTGGCTCAGAATCCGGGTGATTTACGCGTGCGTGTCAAAATTGCCGAACTGTACCTTGAGAACGGAAGGAAAGCAGAATCCATAGATGAGTATCTGACTGCCGCCAGGGCATATCAGGCCAAACGACTTTTTCAGATTGCCGTAGCTATTTATAATCACACTATTTCCATTGACCCGGATCAGATCGATATATATACGGAACTTGCCAATCTGCATTTAAGAAACGGGTTTATCGGCGACGGCGTTGCCGTGCTTGAAAAACTCGCCAATCATTTTTGCGATAAAAATATGAACTATGAAGCCGTTCAGGTGCTTCAAAAAATTCATGAAATAGATCCGACGAATGAATTTTTTAAAATTAAGATTGCAAAATTTTATCAGGACAAGGATTGGCAGCTTGCTGAATCGAAGGAGGATACTATTCCGGAATCACGTATCAAAGTTCCTCAGGGAGGTTTTGATCTCGAAGACGCCCTGGCCAGTGATTCCGACGTTCGGGTAACCATGCCCCCGCAGGGAGCTTGCGATGCGGAGGATGGGGCCGGCACAAACCCGGATGATGTTTTCATTCAGCTGAAGAACATGATTGCCAATACTGATGATATGAACAGCCCTCAGTTTCATTTTAATTTCGGACTTGCCTATATCCGGTGCAACGAGTTT
>JAFGCP010000369.1 GCA_016932595.1 Deltaproteobacteria bacterium | reverse complement strand
CCCTTCCTCGAAGAACCCGCCGCAGATGATTAATGTCGGCCAGCGTTCGGTACAGGCCCCTATCATGCACCTGATCGACGTCATGAGAGAGAAAAAGGGCAAACTCCGCTCCGCCGGGCCAGCCGGGGGCATCAGTACCGCGGCTTGCGCAAATGCCCTGCCGTGCTTCCTGCTGACCGCTCATAAAACGGCTCCTGATTTCAGTGTCCGGCGCAGCTTATAGCGGCATTCTGCTGCAAGGATGCAGAGTGCCTTGAAAACACCGGGCATCCGGAGCGTATCGATTTTGCAAAAATACCTTGCCAGACTAAGTTCCCCCAGGCACAGGCGCGCCAAAACATGCGCCGTATTGATCCAGTATTGTTTCCTCCCGAACGGCTGTGAAATGTGTCCGCCTACACCCATATATTTGAGCATCAACTGATAGCCCGTAGCCTGCTGCGCAAGCGAATGCTGCAGCCAAAAGCGGGGATTGAGCTCTATGACTTTGAAGCGCCCGCTAGACGGGTCGCGGACAAACTCCATCTCAAACGGACCGCGGTACTCGAAGGCGGATAATATGGCCTTTGTTTGGGCCTTGAGATTTTCATGCCCGGAAATCTTCTCGCACACCAGCGCGGTCCCCCGCAGCGGGGGATATCGCAGGAGCGTGCGCGTCACGCAATACAGCTGTTCATGTTCATCGTGCCAGCCGCACACCGACACATTGTCCTCGGGGGCTGCACTCAGCGCTTCCTGATAGCACCAGCTTTCATCATGAAAACCCTGCTGCCGGTACTCATGAACCAGCCCGTCAAGCTCCTGCCGGGATGTGACCATACGCACGCGGTCAAGCCCCTTCACCCCGTCCCACGAATATCTGAAACGAAAAATAAACGGCCTTCCAAAAAAGGCCCAGGGGTCCCTGCCGCAATCAAGTGTTATCGGCGTCTCGGCAAGCTTTCTATCATTAATGAATTTACAGAATGCCTGCCTGTCGAGAATCGTCTGCAGATATTTTTCTGAGCCGACGTGATAAACGGCATTTGCCAAAACGTGTTGTAATTTGGCGTCAATCAGCGCCTGATGAAACTGCTCGTCCGTCAAAAAAATATATGGCCGGCTGTTCGCGCCAAGCTTTTCGCCAAGCAGAGCCAATATATCCTCAGGCTTTTCAAAGCGCGCGACCCACGTTTCGACATCCCGAAAGAGCCCGCCAAAGATGAACTTTTCATCCGCACCGCGGATCACCGCTATACGGCCGCTCCAGCCGCATGCCCGCAAAGCTTCGTAGATGCCATATGCATTTAGGTGGGCGCCGGCAATAACGGCAATCTTTTCGGAAGAAATGCTTCGCATCACGGTTTCACATTCGCATAAGCGTCTGCCGAAGGTATAGGCTGGCGCGACTTACAGTTTCTTGCCAAAAAAAACCCTATCATAAAAAACCAAAAATTTTTTCTCTTCCGCCTCCCAATGGAATCGCTCACGAACAGCCCTTCTGCCGTTTTCACCGAGATATTGGCACAGCTCTGAATCATCATGAAGCCGGTCAATAGCTGCGGCAATTTCTTCAGGTGAAGTGGGGTCGACAGCCAGCCCGGCATTAAGGGGACCAAAAAACTTGCTTAAATTTGGCAAATTTCCGTAAAGAACCGGCATGCCAAAGCCCATAAACTCAAAAAGCTTGGTGTTGCCCTCACCGGTAAAGAACATATGTGCCGGAACTGGCTGAAAGAGCATCAAACCGACATCGCCCAATTCTATCTCCTGAAGCGCCTGGCGCCAGGGAAGCCGTCCGTGGCAGATGATTCGGGGGTCTGCATCAAAAAGTTTCTGAAATTCAGCATCATCAACAGTGCCGATAATATGAAGCTCGACATCCCTGCTCTGCATGAGATTCAGGGCCTGAACAATCTTCACAATACCCCGCTCTGCGGCCACCACACCGGTATAGATGAGCTTCAGGGGCCCACTGCGCTGCGGCCGAGAATGGCTTCGGGAAAAAGCAAGGGGTGGCACATTAGTAATCATCTCTGTTTTATAAGCGCAAAACTTACGGCGTATATTCGAATCCACCACAATAATCCCGTCGAAAACCCGGGCAGCCATGCGCTCAAAACCGTCCCAGATAAAAGAAAGCAACCGGCGCAAAGCAGGGGGCAATCCTGCAACTGTTAAAAGAGTCTGCGCATAATCTTCATGCGCATCATAAATGACTTTTTTACCAAATAGTTTCAAGAAAAGCCCCAGCGGAATCAACTCAGGGTCATGAAAGTGATAAACATCTGCCTTTTGCCGCTTTGCCAGACCGGCAAGGCCAAACAATGCAGTTTGCAGGCGTTCAAGCCTGCCAACCGGCTTCGGGATCGGAACAAGACGAACCCCGTTACAAACCTCTTCACGGTCGTGCTGCCCTATGATCGTCACTTCATATCCGGCCCGCGCCAGCGATAGCGCCTCCTTATCAAAAATTCTATTATCCAGTGCCCTGTGAGCCGTCGTAAGGTGGCAGACCCTCACTCGAAAACTTAAAGGGGGCGTTTGATTATTTAAAACAAGCTCCTTTTTCATTGCCGGGTCTGCGCCCACTGCACCTGCCTCCACAACCACCGGGTTGAGCGCAGAAAAAGAAAAGCCGTCATTGCAGCAGACCAGCAAAGCGGGCCGAAAAGACGACGATGGATCCTCATGCTTTGCATAGGGTCCCTTGAGGGGGAGGCGGCCGATGAGCCCTTGATAAAGCCCGTCGATTGCCACAAGGGGGGACACCTGCACGTTTTCCGTGCAGACGGGGTTTCCCCAGTTTTTCTCCTCCAGCAATGCACTGAGCCGCATAAATTTTTTCCGCCGCTGCGCCTCGAGTGTTTTGAGCAAGCCCAGCCCTTGAAGAGCCCTGACGACCGAAAGACGGGCTATCCTCTGCATACGGGGGTCATACAGCACGCCGCGGCAATCCGAAAACTCCAATTCAGGCCCATTATACAGCACCGCACGGCGGAACAGGAGGCTTATGAACTGCCGCAAGGTGCGCTGCACCTGCCGCATCAGCCGGCCAAAAACCCATACTTCCAGCAACGCGTCATGCAAAAAATGCCGTTCAGGCCGCAGGACACGGATCTGATGCCCTGTGGCACACACACCCCCGCCCATTGATCCCGGTACGTGCTTCATGTTAAAGCTGAAGACTATCACCGTACGGTCATCAGGATAAAAAGGCATTCCTGTAACAAGATTCTGACAGTCATCGATGATCAAAAGCAGCCGTCTGTCCCGTGCCCGTATCCGGTCAAGCACTGCGCTCGTCCGATTCTGGCATCCAAACAAAGAGGCAAGCACAAGGGCTGCCGCCCGATGCGCTTTCAGCTTCTGCTCAATATCGTCCAGATCGGCGTGGAAATGCGCATCAGTTCGGTATCTGACCAGGCGCATGTCACAGCCGGCGGCTGCACAATCAACCACGTTGCAAATGTAGTCGGGCACAAGCACCACAGCGCCGGGTTGCTCCCGAGCCACCCCCTCAAACACAGCGGCCAAAGCCGCGCGGCCCGATTTAAAAAACAGAAAAAAAGCGCATGAGGGGTAAAACGCATCGCGCATGCGCTGCTGCAGTTTTTGCTCCAGAGCTTTCCGCGGCAGAACCGCCGCCGCAATAGCAAAAAAAGCTCCCAGCAGATAGCGCAAAATTCCAAACATATTGTTTACAGTCTCCACACGGGCGTAACCCTAACGATCTCTCTACAACAAATGCCGGCGCATATCCCATGTGCCAGCCCGAAAACGCCATCAGCGCTGGGCGGCATTAGTACTGGCCTGCCACCGCAGCATAGCGTCGATGACATGTCATGCAGACGCCGTACTACGGGCTTGCATCATGCCGGGCATCAGACTTTTCCGCTTCAATACGCCCGGCCATAAAGCTGCATATGCTTTCGGCACGGCGATTGATATCGAAACGTTCTGACCGGGCAAGTGCTGCCCCGGCCATTGCTTCCCGGCGCCCCCGGTCGTCGCGCAGCGTGATGATGGCCTGCCGTATGGCTGAGATGTCTAATGGATCAATACGCAGGGCCATGGAATCATCAACAAGGTCATCGTTAAACTCTCCATCGGAGGTGATGATCGGCAGGCCGCAGGCCATGGCCTCCACAATGGCATTGCACGAACCCTCGATAAGGGTAGGAAGAACAAAAACATCGGCGGCGGATAGCATTTCAGGTATGCTTTCATGCGGCATGCGGCCACAATAAAGAATGTTTCGCCCCGACGGAGAAAGCGGGCCGCTTCCCGCCAGCAGGCAGCCGACACCGGCAAGGCCACTGACGGCCTCAACGACGCGAGCAGCGCCCTTCTCATGAAGAAAGTTGCCAACATACGCCACAAGGAACGTGTCCGCGGGAAGCTCGAGCTTTCTGCGCATCTCCTGTCGATCGCGTGGATAAAAAAGGGTTCGATCCACAGCATTCGGAAACACCCCGACCTGCTCTTCAGACAGGGGGATCTGTGCAAGGAGCTGCCGTTTCAGCAGGGAGGACACGGCAATTATTCCCGTGACATCCCGAAAGTCTCTGCGGGCACGCTCCCAGCCGAGTTCCCTGACGGTCCAGAATACGCCTTCTCCAACGGCAGCAAACGAAGGCAAGCCCATTTTTCTCGCGCACCATACGGCAGCTGCGCCGCCTGAATACAAAAAATGGCCATACACAGCATCAGGTTTCGGAGTGAGCCGGCGTACGGCTCGCAAGGCTGCATGCTGAAACAGCGTTTGTGTAATATGAAACGTGTTAAAAAACCCCAAAGAACGATTTGCT
>JAFGCP010000368.1 GCA_016932595.1 Deltaproteobacteria bacterium | reverse complement strand
TGAAAAACCAATGACATTTTGGCTTAAGAATATTGCTTCGTCAATGCTGTGCGTAATAAAAAGGATTGTCTTGTGCGACTGCTGCCATACATCAAGCAAAAAACTTCGCATCTGGCTCCGGGTCTGTGAGTCAAGGGCGCCGAAGGGCTCATCCATGAGAATTATGTCAGGATCGTTAATCATGGTGCGTGCAAGGGCAACGCGCTGCTTCATGCCGCCTGAAAGTTCACGAGGATACCGGTCATGGCTGCCTTCAAGGCCGAAGCGCTTAATTAAATCAAAGGCCCTGTCGCGGCGCTCAGCAGGGGGAATGCCTTTCATTTCCAGACCGAAGGCGATATTCTCCCAGACTCTGCGCCAGGGAAACAGCGCATACTCCTGAAAGACGAACCCGACCTGCTGCCATGGCTCGGCAGGAGTTTGACCATGTATGAAAATTTCGCCTGATGTTGCATGTTCAAGCCCCGCGATAATGCGCAGAAGTGTTGTCTTTCCGCAGCCGCTCGGGCCAATGATGGAAACAAAGCCGCCGGTGTCGACGGTCAGATCAATGCTTTCAAGGACCGCCGTTGCAGCACCGGTTTGTTCATCGGTAAATGATTTATGAAGATTTTTGATTTCCAGACTCATAGGTCACCACATCTGCTGCTAGCGCCACCGCAGCTTTCTCGTTTCAAACCAGCGCAGAACAGTGTCAAGTAAAAATCCAGTAAGCCCTATGACCGCCATGCCCGCAATAACCAGATCCGGGCGCTGAATATCGCGGGCCGTCATAATCATATACCCCAGGCCATAACCGCTTTTAACGCCCGTAAATTCCGCGGCAACCAGCGTCATCCAGCCGATGCCAAGCCCGATACGCAGGCCCGTAAAAATAGAGGGCATGGCGCCTGGCAGCAGCACGTAATAAAAAATCTGCCGCCGCGTTGCTCCGAGAGTTTTCGCAGCGCTGACAAGAACAGGATCCACTGAAAGCACACCCGACATGGTGCTCAGGAGTATCGGAAAAAAACAACCCAGAAAAATGATAAACGCAGCGGAGCGAAGCCCGATACCGAACCACAAAATGGCAAGGGGTATCCAGGCAAGGGGCGGTATCGGCCTGACGGTTTCGATAACAGGGTTGAGCATATCACGCAGCAGGCGGGACCAGCCGAAAAGTATGCCAAGCGGTATAGCAGCAGCCAGGGCGAGAACAAAACCAAGCCCAACCCGCTGAAGGCTGTACAGGCAGTGAAACAGCAACCCGCTGCCCTGCGGCAGCCCATGGATTGTGAGTTCCTGCACTGCAGCAATAATCTGTACCGGCGAGGGCAGTTTGCCGGCGGGAAGAAGTCCCGCGGCAGAGAACACCTGCCACAGCATAACGGCCAGCAGGGGAAAAACCACTTTTCCTTTTAAGCGAAATGGCTGCATCATAATGCTTACGATTCGGCTATTCAAAAAACGCCTTTGAGAAACGCTGGTCAACACCGGCCGGCTTGACATAGCGGAGCTCTTTTAAAAAACCGACGAACTCACGGGCCTTAGCCTTGTCAAGACGGCTTGTATAGATGCAGTGCTTGAGAGCCTGCTCCACAACGGCCCGGTTCATGGATGTATACTTCACGCCGATAGCCGCCGCATCGCCCGGATGATCCGCGATGAAGGCGCAGGCCTGTGCATGGGCAGCCTGTATCTTCTTAACGGTTTGAGGCCGGGTTTCGCAAAGGCTGCGGCTGGCTATCAGCACGCAGCAGGGATGCTCTTTCCAGATTTCATCTGAATACAGCACGACCTGCGCTGCGGCAGACTGCAAAGCCTGCGCCGGATAGGGCTGCCAGGCAATAAAAGCGTCGATATTTTTCTGTTCAAGGGCCTGCAGCATTTCAGGAGGTTTTAAAACAATGGCTCGAATATCCTGAAAGCCCATCATGCTGTTTTTTAATGCCCGCCTCAACAGAAAATCCTGTATGGTGGCATGTCCGGGAAAAGCCACGAGTCTGCCAGCCAATCCCTTGACGGAATCAATGCCTGAGCCCGTGCGGGCGACAATGGCCGATCCTTCAAGATTGACCTGCGCGATAAACTGAATATCTGCTGCGCCGTTAAGAAGAGCTGCCGTAGCCGGCGCCTGCCCCACATACCCGAAATCAAGATCGCCGGATCCGAAGGCGCTCATTTCCTCGGGACCGGCCTTGAAAACACCGCCGACCTGAACCTTTAAACCCTGTTGAGCAAAATAGCCCTTTTCCAGGGCGACAAATGCTGGCAGATGATGCAAATCACTCTGAAGATAGCCAAGCCTGAGCACGTCGTCATCCTTTTTAGCGCAGGCGCAGAAAAAAAGAATCAGGCACAGGGCAACACAATAGATGTTCATCCTCATGGGAATTATTTTCCTGAAGGTTTCTTAGCAGGCTTTTTTTTCTCCGGATCAGCCATCAGCTTTTCAATATGGCCGCGCGGGTACTTGTTGGCATCGGGCTCATTAAGCTCTTCGGTATTCATATTCCATTTCTCAACAATCGCGCCATCATTGTAGGTGCCTTCCTGCTTCGACCCGTCAGGCCGCTGAAGCACGCCCTTCCCGGCCATTTTACCATTGCGCCACTGGCCGTCATAGACATCGCCGTCGGCATAGGTGTATGTGCCATGGCCGTTAAATTTACCTTCGAGGAAATTGCCGATATATTTGTCGCCATTGGAAAACGTGAAGGTTCCATGGCCCGTTCGCTTTCCATGAATAAACTCCCCCTCATACTTGTTGCCGCTGTCCCACACCCAGGTGCCGACGCCGTTCCTGCAATCCCCCTCGATGCAGGCTGCATCTGCCTGCTGCGTCATAAGCAGGCAGGCAAGCACAAACACAACTGCTGCTGCACATTGTTTATTCATCTCACCTCTCCCATAAAACAATTCCCCGTCATAGACTGACGGGGAATTGTAGTTTGTTATCAAAAAATGCGCAATACCGAATACGGTCCGGTATTACTCCCCGTCTGCCTCGCCGCCTTCATCCTTGCCGCCGGCTCCGGACTCGATCCCCATGGCCATGCAGACGAGTTCGGTAATATCGCGCATTTTCACCGGCGCATTCATGGCCTGTATACCGACCTGAAGGCCCTGGTAGCAGAACGGACAGGCGCTGACCAGTTCGGTCGCACCGGTGTTAATGGCGTCCGTAACGCGCTTCTGGGAGATCATATTCTGCATATCGGGATAGCCGGACTTGAGACCACCGCCCGCGCCGCAGCAGCGGGAATTTTCGCGTATGCGCTCCATTTCGATAAGCTTCACGCCGGGAATCATGCTCAAAAGCTCTCGCGGCGCATCAAATACGCCGCTGTGACGGCCCAGATGACAGGGATCATGATAGGTAACGGTAAGGTTGACAGGGGTGGTAAGAGTAAGTTTTTTCAGCTTAATCAAATCAACTATATACTCGCAGGTATGCTTGATCTCGAAATTCATCCCGCGGATCTTGGCATAATCCATCTTAATAGTTTTAAAGCAGCCCGCGCAGGACGTAATGAGCGTCTTGATGCCGAGATCATGAAACTGCTCGATGTTTTCATTGCATAGCCTCAGGAAGCTCTCGCGCTCGCCCATGCGCAAAAGCACGCTGCCGCAGCATTTTTCCTTGTTGCCGAGTATGCCGAAGTCGACGCCGGCGCCGTGCAGAATGTTGGTTGTGTTAATGGCGACTTCCTCGACATTATTGTCATAAGATGCCGTGCAGCCTACATAGTAGAGCACCTCGGACTTGCTTTTTGAAATGTCCCTTGGCTCTTCCTTGATCCGCTTTTTCTTCTTGGCAAGTTTGCCCCAGCGGGCGCGCGAACTTCGGGGCTGGCCCCAGGGGTTGTCGTAGTTTTTGGTCTTCAGAACCAGGTCCTTCTGGGAGTCCAGTGGGCCGTAGCCGCAGTCGACAACGGTTTCGCGGATGCGCTCCCACAGCTCGACGGTGTCAATGGCCACGGGGCAGACATAGTGGCACTGCATGCAGGTGCTGCAGGCATACAAATCTTTTGCAAAAGCCTTCATCTCCTCGTCCGTGACGGGCCTCGTGCCGGCGAGGTTCCCCAAAAAACTGCCGGCGCGGAACGCGCCGTGCTGACGGGCGATGATGCCTTTAAACAGGGTGGCCCTGCCCCGCGGCGTCAGAGGCTCGCGGTTGTCCTGATCATAGGCCGGACACCAGTTGGAGCATTCGCCGCAGCGCGTGCAGGCATCCAGCTCCATGAGCATGCGGGGGCTGAACTTTTCGATATTTATTTTTTTCATGCCCGGCTCTTGCGACGGTGCTTCAACTTTAGCCGGGGTTTCAGTCTGAGCCGTCATCTCCGGCTGCGCCGGAACGGCAGTTGCTTCCTGATTTTTTATTTCATTTTCCATGGTTGCCTCCTTTATTTTGCCCGCTCTGAAGCGTCAAGTACGATTTCGATGGGGCTGACGATAATGTGCCAGGCTTTGCTGAAAGGTAAGTAGCCGCAAAAGAAAAATGATACGATGGCGTGCAGCCATACCCAGCTGGTATACGATGCCGCGGTCCAGCCCATGCTGCTGAAAATGCCGGCGAGAATATTGCCGACAAAAGAATATGCCGCAACATCGGCATACATGGGGTCAGTGAGCCTCAGGCCTTCACAGAGAAAACCGGTCAGCGCAATGGTCGAGAGCAGGCAGATAGACACGGTATCCTTTGTTATCGTTTCAAGCTGCGCGGATTTCAAAATATAGCGGCGCACAATGGCGATGGCAAGCCCGACAGCAAGCATCAGGCCGAAAATATCTCCCCATACATCAAGCACGCGGGCGCCAAAACCTCCGAGCTTATCGACATGGTTAAACATCGTGCCTGCGAGCGCCGTATCGGGCGGAAGAAAATGGCTCGCAACGGCCATGACTGATGTTTGGGCAAACAGGCCCATAAAGCCGATAAAGATGCAAAAATGCATGAGCCAGCGTACAAAGCTGATTTTAAGTATCTGCAGCTGTAAAACGCAGTCGAAAATAAAAGCCTTGATTATGGCCGGGATATTGAGCCCGTGATGCAGGCTGTGCGCCTTGCCCTTAAACCACAGCGTAATGCTTGCAAATGCGCCTGCAATGAGAAAAAGTACCGTTATGACCGAGGCTGTATAGAGTGCCGCGGTTGCCGGGAAATACAGGTAGCTATCGTACATGTCGACCTCCTTTGCTGGTGGAGCACACCACCTCGTTTCAGGTGGAAATATATGGTTAAAAATGCCGCTGCAGCTTTTCGCAGCGTCAAAAAAAGAAACTCGGCAAAAGCCGTTTCCTGCGCACGGGGCAGCGCGTCACTTCGCAGCTTTTGTATAGACTCCGCAACTTCAACAACCTGGCCGGTCAAAAGCTCTATAGCTGAACTTTCAATACAGGCAAGGCACGCCGGCGCCTCAAGCAGACGGGCCCGCTTCCAGATTGCTTCTAAAAAAACACGGATCTTTTCCGGGTCATACATCTTTCTGCCGATAAGCCATGAATAACTTGACCGCTCAAGAGCAAGGGCCATAATGCGGGCATTGCTCACAGCGCTCAGAAAAGCGCGATACTGCTTTTCCTCAACCGGATGCCGTGCCTCGCCGGTTGCTCTGCTGCGCTGACCGGACATACTGCCGGTAAAAATTTCAAACAGCAGTCCGTTGGCCTCAGGAAAGTCCGGATGCTCGAAATGAGGCCCGAAGAGATAAAATGCACCGCTGCCATAGTCCTTCTTTATTGCAGCCGCCGTTCCGAGCAGTGCGCGGGAGGCAATTTCACGGTCTATCAGAAACTCCGTCGAATCGGTAAACCCTGCATATTCGGCCAGAACCTCTGCATCTCCGGATGGGATCAGAGCGGGACCGCCATACAGAGGCGCTTCGACATACTGCCCGTCACGGCCCCAGCCGGTAAGTCTGAGGCGCACACTTTCGCGCACCGGGTGGTACACATACCGGCAACCATACTCAGTGCAGAACTTTTCAGGCTTTGCCACTGCCTCCGGCAGATCTTTTGTAAGATTGGCAATGCGCGTGGCGACAAAATTGAACTGATTGAGCGGTGGCAGCGATGAATTCAGTGGCAGATAGGCGCCTGCACAGGCTCCAATATATATACCGCCAAAGCTCACAAACTTTTCAATGGCATCGGCACCGTTCTTTCCCAACCCCTGGGCTATGGCAAAGGTGTCGCCCCCGGAAACAAAGAAAACATCGACTCCGGAAAGCGCACCTGAAGCAATATCGCCATCATTGAGAAAAGAAACATTGGTATATGCTTCACGATCAAAAATATCGGCAAACCATGTCCAGGAATGCGATGCTCCCTGCCCGACATAAATACCAATTTCCGGCTGATTCTTAATCATAAAAAAAAATTAGTGCATTACTTATTTGACCGCTAAGTTGTTTTAGAATTTACCAGATTTCACAGTTATTTACAAGAATAAAGCTCAACAAAAAATAATGCAAAGAGGAAATTTATTGCTCTCCCTGCTCAACCCTTTTTTTTGTCTGCCTGAGGATGGGATAAAGAGACTCCTCCATCCGGGCATATTCCAGGGCAGCATCTTTAGCCTCTTTATACCAGTCAAGCACAGCTGCAGGCAGGCAAGCGGAGCAGTCCTCCAGAAGCGTTTCAATATGGCTTAAGAGCCTCAGCACAAAAAAACGCTTGTCCTGCACAAGCCAGTCAGGGCCTGGCCCGCAGGATTTTTTTTTGCAGGCACATGCTGCGATGTCAAAGCCGACCAGCGACCCTACCCTTTTGGCCTCTGCAATATCAAGGCGATTGAAACCTTTTTTTTGAGGCATACTGTATATCATCCTTCAAACTTCACTTCAGGTATTTAGCATACCATTCAAGTGCTTTGCCGGCAGACAATGCAAAGTTGTTCCCTTCATACACATCATAATGCCGCGCGCCCTCAATGATAAAAAGCTCCTTTGGCTGGCTGGCTTTTGCATACAAAATTTTTGATTCCTCCACCGGGCAGACGATATCGCCCGTGGCGCCGATGATCATAACAGGAATACACAGGCCTGCGATATGGTGCTCTGGTTTGCACTCCATGCTCTCCTTGATGGTCAAAAGCGGCAGCCTGTTTTTGAGCTTGGGATGAATGTCAACGGTTTTTTGGTAAAACTCTTTTGAATCGGGGTCGGTAAGGATCTGGTCCATGTTGAGCATCAGGGGTTTATTTTTCGTGACTGCGCGCTGCCAGGCTTTCTGCAGCGTGCTCGTGAGTTTTTCTTTTGCCTCATCATTCATGCCGCCTGTTACCATACGCTCGCCGCTGGCAAATGTTATCTGCACGGAAATGCATTTCACCCGCCTGTCGATGGCGGCCGTATAAATTGCATTGGCGCCGCCAAATGATGTGCCCCACAGGCCGATGCGGCCGGGGTCGACCTGCGGCAGGGTTTCCATAAAAGTTATGGCATTGCGGATATCCACTACCTGCTCTGCAGGTACCATCCTGCCCCGCTCGCCCTGGCTGTCGCCGAAGCCGCGATAGTCAAAGACAAGGACTGCAAAACCGTTCTGAGCGAAAAATTCCGCATACGGAGGCAGCAGTATTTCACGAATTCCAGAAAAGCCGTGACATAAAACAACCGCTGGCAGTTTTTCGCCATCCGTCAAGTTGTCAGGCATATACAAATCACCGATTATTTTGCAGTTTTCAGAATAAAAAACCACTTCCTGTTTCATCATACAACTCCCTTAAATATTAAGTAACAAATACAGAGGCTTTTACATAACAAAAAAGCTGTTCCTCTACAAACAGAAAAAAATACACTTATACCAGTGAGAAAACGCCTGCCGTTCTAAATGGCGGGAGCTTTCTCATTTACAGCAATACAACAGCTGGATGGGAAAACAACCACCTGAAATCCGACCGGGCATGCATTGCCACGCTGTTTTTTTATAAAACAAAAAAAAATTTGAATTTAAAAATTTTTATT
>JAFGCP010000367.1 GCA_016932595.1 Deltaproteobacteria bacterium | reverse complement strand
TCATTCGGCAAGGCGCGCCCGAAAATTCTTGAGCCCATCATGCGGGTTGCGGTTGAAGGGCCCGCGGAGTTTTCCGGCAATGTGCTCACCACGCTCATGCAGCGCCGCGGCATGATCATCGGCTCGCATGAAGATGCGGGCATTGCGCGTATCGAGGCGGAAGTGCCTCTTGCCGACATGTTCGGCTACTCAACCGTGCTGCGCTCCAACACACAGGGCAAGGCCGAATTCACCATGGAATTTTCACGCTATCTGCAGGTGCCGGCCAGCCTAGCCGAAGAGCTGACGGAAAAGGCAAAAGAAAAAGCCACGGGCAGAAAATAGCAAGGAGCATACCTCTATGATTCGACAAGAACTCACCGCGCGCAATCCGCTGCGCATACTCGAAAAATTTATTTCCGGGGGCCTGCGGGCAGGCGGTCTGGGCCTCGTGATCGCCCCCGCGGGCGTGGGAAAAACAGCCTTTCTGGTGCAGGTCGGCCTCGACGCCATTATGCGCGAGAAAAATGTCCTGCACATAGCCCTGGGGCAGAATACGGACCATGTCCAGGCCTGGTACGACGCCCTTTTTGACGACATGGCCGGCGGCCGCCACACCGACGAGATCGAGGACCTGCGCAACTCCTCAACGCGGTACCGGGTGCTGCAGACCTATGCCGACACGGCATTTTCGCCGCAGCGGCTTGAGCAGACCGTTGCCCTCTTTCACAACCATATCAACTTCAAGCCAGACGTCATCGTCATCGACGGCTTTGACTGGACATGCGCCTCGCCCGTGCAAATCGCAGGGGCCATCGGCGCCTTCAGGGCATGCGCCCACAGACTCGGCGCCCAGCTCTGGATGAGCGCGCAGACGCACAAAACATTTGCCAAGGCGCATCCCACGGCGATCACCCCGCCCTGCGACGCCTTTGAAGAGCTGATCGATGTGGCCATCTATCTTGAGCCGGCCGGCAGCAGCGTCTGCGTGCGCATACTCAAGAGCAACGGCTATACCAATATACCCGACCCGCAGCTGCTCATTCACTGCGACACGCTGAGCCTTGCGGCAGCCGATGCCGAGCGGCCGCTCAATCTCCCGCCCGGGGCCCACACCCTGCTGTCGGGCGGCGCGCAGGGCGCCGAAGCCCTGTTCGGCCAGTGCGCCGAGCAGTGGGGCCTGCAGGAAATCAATTTTTCCTTCGACGGCCATGAGCCGGCGCGCACACGGAACCTCATCAAGCTCTCCGGCAGCGAGCTTGCCCAGGGTGAGGTCAGCGATGCCTATCTCAGCGCGCAGATGCACCGCAGCTATCCCAGCACGCCGCTGTTTCGCAAGGTGCTCCAGTCCATCTGGCACCAGGTGAGCACCGCCGGGGAAGTTTTTGTTATTGGAACCATCATGCCCGACACAACCGTGCGCGGCGGCACGGGCTGGGCAGCCGAGCTTGCCAAGCACTGGCGCAAGCCCGTGCTTGTGTTCGACCAGGAAAAAGACAGCTGGTTCACCTGGCGTGACGGAGCATGGGCCGAGGAAGCCAGGCCCGTCATATCGCGCACACGGTTCACCGGCACCGGAACACGGTTTCTCAACGATCAGGGCCGCGCAGCCATTGCAGCGCTGTTTGAACGGTCGTTCGGCGCGAAATAAAACAGCTTATACCTTTGCACATAAAACAGCGGGCTCCGGAGTATGCCGGAGCCCGCTGCTGTTTTTCAGCTCTGTGAAATCTTTTACTACTCGGCGGCAAATTCAACGCGCCGGTTTTTAGCGCGGCCTGCTGCCGTGTCATTGGAATCTATGGGCTGCCCGTCGCCATAGCCTTTGGTGGCAAGGCGGCTGCTCTTGATGCCCTTGTTGAGCAGATACGCCTTGACGGCCCTGGCACGCTTGCTTGAAAGCGCCATATTATAGCTCTCCGAGCCGGTGCTGTCGGTGTGGCCCTGAATGACAATGGACACGCCGAGATTCTCAGGAGCGGAGAGCACCGCTGCCACCTGATCAAGGACCGGCCGCGCTGACTTTTTGATGACAGCCTGATTATAGTCAAACAGCACCGCGGACCAGCAGCCCCGCTCATCGACCTGAGCGCCCCGGGGCGTGCCGGGACATTTGTCGTTCTCTTCGCACACAGCGTCGCCATCGGTATCCGTAATGCACTTGTCAAAGAGCACCCGCTCCACAAAATCGGTCATGGGCTCGCACCCGGCCAGTTTGCCGGCATTGGCCACAAAACCGCAGCCGCCGGCCTTAACGATCTTCTCCAGAAGCATTTTTTTAGTATAATCATCACCTATCTGTATGGCATAGATGCAAAGAGTATCACCCATTGCCTTCTTCAGGTTCCCGGCTGCAGCCACTGCATCACCATCGGTCGGGCTGCCGTCGGTCACAAGGATAAGAGCGGTCCGGCCCTGAACGCCTTTAAGGTCTTCGGCGGCTGCATTGATGGCTTTGACCATGGGCGTATTGCCGGTAGCGGAATCTATCTTGCACAAAGCACCCTTCAAGCCATCCTGCGAGTAGGCTGTCATGCCGTAAATCAGGTCTGTCTGAAAAATGGAGAACAGATAATAGCCGTGACCAAAAGTGCGCAAACCCGCATTCAGTTTCACATCCGGGGGTATGCACTGATTCATGCACGTAACCGCGTCTTTGGCAACGGCCAGCTTCAGTTTCTCGCCAGCCTTGCCGCTCATGGTTTCAGAGGAATCAAACAGGACAAGAAAATTTTCGGCTTTCTGCTTGTATTTCTGTACATTAACCATGGATTTGCAGCCAGGGCCCGCAGCCTTCTGCGCGGCGCATCCTGCGCAAAACACCAGTGCAACCAGTACTGCCAGTGCTTTCATCTTCATGTTCATGTCTTCTCCCCTTTTCTGTTGTGTTAGTCTTTTTCGTTGGCGGTTCTGAACCTTTTTCAACAATTAATCTTTATATAGTTAGACAAACGAATTATGTCAATAGACTTCTTCTCTATTTTTTTATATTTTTAAAAATTCCATTAGAGCATTTTTCAAAATACCGTAGCCTTTATAAAATAGCTCTTTCGAAAAAGAAACTCCTATCCGTTCGCCCTGAGCCTGTCGAAGGGCAGACTTTCCGTTCATGGTTCGACAAGCGCACCACGCCCGGGACGGCCATAAATGGAGAATGCGGCTAAAAAATAAAAAAATGCTCGGGTGGTTCATGACAATTCAATTTGGCAGTTTTCCACTGTAGGAGCGGCTTCAGCCGCGAAACGATCGCGCATATATGCGCTCCTACAAAGCGGACACACTACATAAATTGAAATGTCATGGCCCACGAGAGCATTTTTCAAAAAGCTGTAGCCACATTGTCATTTGGACAAGGGGGAGAAATCCTAGCTCCTTGATTGTACTTCAGCCTAAGATCTCTCCCGGAGCCTGCCCTGAGCGAAGCCGAAGGGGTCGAGACGACAGAATGGATAAACCGGTTATAGTAAAAAGGAAAATGCTCTAAAAGACTGCTGCCGGCTGCAGGCACAAAAAAGCGGCGGAAGCCCGTATCGGGCATCCGCCGTTCCGTTTTTTATTGCTCTAGAAAAGTATTAAACCGTTTTCATCGGCTCGAGCTGCTTCATGGCCATGCCGACAAAAGGCTTGGGCGTAACAGCCTGAACGCACTCGATAAGGATAGCTTCCGTCACCGTGCCGCCGTCGCCGGCCTTGGCCACAACGGCCTCCATGAGCTTCTTCTCAGTCATGGCCCGGAAGGGCTTGGGTGATGCTTCGATCATTTTATCGAACATTGCCTTGCTGTTGTCCTGCCACGTTAATTCCGCCATGGTATCCCTTTCTGTAAAAAGTTTTTCGTACGTTTCAGCCTGTGTTACTAAAAAAACTTCTTCTGCCCTACATTGCCATAAGCATCAAATCTGTCAAGTCATAAAGCTTTATTTTTTCTTGATTGCGCTTGATCGGATCGCTCAGGCTCTGCTCGCAATAGG
>JAFGCP010000366.1 GCA_016932595.1 Deltaproteobacteria bacterium | reverse complement strand
CTGCACCCTGCTGATATTGAAAAGCTCATGAACGTGCTTCAGGAACTGGTCGGGCTCGGGAACACCATGGTCATCATTGAGCACAACCTCGAAGTGATTGATCAGGCCGATACCATCATCGACCTCGGCCCCGGCGGCGGCGCAGACGGCGGCAGGATAGTCGCCGCAGGACCTCCGGCTGAGATTGCCGGCGGAGATTTCCGCGAATCACTCACTGCGCAGTATCTGCGCGAGCATCGCAGACACCGCACAGACTCCTGACCTGCTATGCCTGTGCGGATACAGCGGCTGCATGCCCGGGCTGCTGCATGCCGCAGCTCACGGCGCCTGAATTTTTCCGCCCTTTTCTTGAACATGCGGGCAGCGTCATATAATCTCCCTGCTTCTCCGCGATACGAACCCGCCCCCACCCGGAAACTTTCAATACGCTTCCGGCACCCAATTTTTCATCACATGCCTGATGCCGGGCTGCTATTGCATTTACAATTTTATCGTGCAATACATAATTAAGGAAAACCCATAAAAAATCATGCAAAGAAGCTAATCGTTATCGTTTAACATAGACCTCAAACGGTGCCCTCAATCTCATATGATGGATTCATTCAGATGCCCCTGAAAAACAAAAAACATTACGGCAAACCGTTCCGGCCTGGTGCCAGCAGCCGCTCTATCCGTGCATGGAGCACAAGAGATTCTATCTTCCTGCTCTCCGTGCTCGCCTACATCGCCAGCTTTATTATCATGTACAAATGGAAAAATTTCGGCATGGGCATTACAGCCTTCATACCGGTTATCACTGCGGCATGGGTCTATGGAGCGGCAGCGGGATGTGCGGCCGGGCTTCTGTCGCTTGCTGCCAATATTGGCATCTGCCAGATCATGGGCATTGACTGGTACGTGAGAATCATCAAATCCGGAGCAGGCCTTCAGGGAACAACCGCTTTTATCATGATCGGATTTATTATCGGCCATATCAGCGATTTGAGCCGCAAACTCAAAAAAGAGCTTCGTCATAAAGAACTGGTTGAGCGCGAACTTGATCTTCACCGCCGCTCGCTTGAAAAACTGGTTGAGGCAAAGACCGTGGAGTTGTCGGCCGCCCTGCAGCAGCTGACGGCAGGCAACGAAGATCTTGCGTCAAGTGAAAAGCGGCTGCGCGCTGTTTTTGAAACCGCCATAGACGCCATACTCACAACTAACAGCAGGGGAGAGATTATCAGCTGGAACATGGCTGCTGAAAGCATGTATGGCTACAGCTCCGCAGAAGTACTGGGCCGGCATGTCAATATGCTTATCCCCGAACGGCTTCATGACTCGAACAATAAAGGCATGGGCGCCGCGCTGCGGCAGTGTGAAAATCATACAGTCTATAACCGTATTGAGGGGACCGGCCTAAGGAAAGACGGCTCCGAATTTCCGACCGAGGTATCACAGTCCGTATGGAAAGCAGGCGATGAAGTTTTCGCGACGGGTATTATCCGCGACATTACTGAGCGCAGGCATGCCGAAAGATCTTTGCAGGAGAGCGAAGCACGGCTCCGTGCAGTCTTTGATGGCGCGGTGGACGCCATCGTAACAACCAACTCAAACGGACAGATCGTTAACTGGAATAAAGCTGCAGAAGGCATGTTTGGCTATACCGCTGAAGAAATAATCGGCCGGCAGGTCAATGTGCTTATTCCAGAGCGCGTCCATTTCCCGGACAGCCAGGCATGGCGCCGGGCAGTGCTTCACCAGGCAGATGAACGTATAAAATTTCATCGCAGAGAAGCAGTGTGCGTCAGGGAAAACGGCTCGGAGTTTCCAGCCGAAATTTCACAGTCGTTATGGAAATCCGGAGATGAGGTCTTCGCGACGGCCATTATTCGCGATATTGCAGAAAGCAAAAGGTCGGAAAAAGCTCTTCTGGAACGCGAGGCGCGGCTTCGCTCCATTTTTGAAACCGCGGTGGACGCCATCATTACCGTCAACAACTCAGGCTCGATTATTGACTGGAACAAGGCTGCTGAAAAGATTTACGGTTATACCGCCGAAGAAATAATCGGAAAACCCGCCCAGAGGCTTATCCCTGAACGCCTTCATGGCCCTGACAGCCAGCAGATGAAAAATGTAATGATGCAGAGAGAAGAGGGCATTGTCTTTAATCGCCGGGAGGGAGTCGGCATCAGAAAAGACGGGTCGGAGTTTCCGACCGAAGTTTCGCAGTCTGTTTGGAAATCGGGGGATGAAATTTTCGCTACGGGCATTGTGCGCGATATTACAGAACGCAAGAAAGCTGAAAAAACTTTGCGTGAGCGGGAGGAGCGCCTCCGCTCTATTGTTGAAACAGCGGTTGACGCTATCATCACTACTGATAACACCGGGACGATTGTATTCTGGAACCATGCTGCTGAAAAGATTTTTGGCTATGCCGAGCAGGAGATAGTCGGCAAAAACGCCATCATGCTTCTTCCGGAGCGGTTGCACGATGAACTGGACGCACTGCGTGAGGCCTTCTTTCAGAATGGTGTTCAGACAAGCAGCGAAAGCATCGGCCTGAAAAAAGGCGGGACGGAATTCCCCATAGAAGTTAGCCGCGCTGTATGGAACTCCGAAGGCGCGACATTTGCTACTGCCATTGTGCGGGACATAACACAACGGAAAAAAACAGAGCATGACCGCCTGCTGTTAAGCTCCGTCATTGAACAGGCGCATGAAAACATCCTGATTATGGATGCCCAGGGGACTATAGTGTACGTCAATCCTGCCGTTGTGAGCCAGATGGAACGGCCGGCTCATGCCATACTGGGTGCAAACGGGTTTCAGGCTACCGGCAGCATCTATGATCTTCAGTTTTTCAAGGCTATTTATGAACTGCTGCAGAGCGGCAGCGCCTGGTCGGGAGTACTGAACTATCAAATCAGCGGGGGGAAAACCGCCAGCGTCGAACAGACGCTGTCCCCGGTTCTTGATGCAGAGGGCAGACTCACGAACATACTGAGCATATCACGGGATATCTCCCATGAGAAATATCTTGAAGAGCAGCTTCGCCAGTCGCAGAAAATGGAGGCCATCGGCACGCTCGCGGGGGGCATAGCACATGATTTCAACAATATCCTGGCTGCGATTCTCGGCTATACCGAGCTTGCCATGATGGATGTGCCCAAAGACAGCATAACAGCCGGGCGGCTGCACCATGTCATCAGCTCATGCGATCGGGCGCGCTCACTGGTCAAACAAATTCTGACCTTCAGCAGGAAAAGCCCGCGGAAGGCAAGTCCTTTCAGAGTAAGCAGTATCGTCAAGGAAGTCATAAAGCTGCTGCGCGCATCCCTGCCGAGCACCATCGATATCCGGCAGGATATCAGCGATGCCGATGCTGTTGTCAGGGCTGACCCCACGCAGCTCCACCAGCTCATCATCAACCTGTGCACCAATGCCGCACAGGCCATGGAAGAGTCGGGAGGCACACTGACTATCTCTCAGGCATCCTGCGTCAAAACGGCGAATGATATCAAGGGGTGGTATGACCTGCCGCCGGGCAACTATGTGCGTCTGACCGTGAGGGATACGGGGCCCGGTATTATCCCTGAAATCAAAGATAGAATTTTCGAACCTTTTTTTACGACAAAAGCCGTCGGCAAGGGTACGGGTATGGGACTTGCCGTCGCCCATGGCATTGTGAAGAGCTGTAACGGCTGCATTCATGTAGACAGCGCGCCTGGGGCGGGCGCCGCTTTCCACGTACTGCTGCCTCGCATCGATGAAAAACCGCCGGAGGCTGCGGTGCAGCAGCCTGCAGCGGTTCCACGGGGCAGCGGCGCCATTCTGTTTGTCGATGATGAAGAGTCTGTCATGCAGATCGCCCATAACATGCTTGAAGCTCTCGGGTACACTGTTTTCAGCACTTCCAGCAGCATGCAGGCCTTTGAAATGTTCACCGCCGATCCCGGCCGGTTTGACTGTGTTATAACCGACATGACCATGCCGCAGATCAGGGGAGATGAGCTGGCGCGCAGGATGCTTGAAGTGAGGCCTGAACTGCCCATTATTCTCTGTACCGGATTCAGTGAAAAAATTTCCGAGGAGCAGGCTCTGAAAATGGGCATACGGGCTTTTCTTTTAAAACCCTTTTCCATGCAGAATCTGGGTCAGACACTGCAAAAAGCGCTTGAAGCCGTATAAAGCTTTAGCTCGCCAGGAGCATGCCTGCACGTGCGGATCAGGCTGCGTATTCTGGCGCCCAGGAAATGTTCATCATGAAAACATCAGCTTCACGATTGCGGCGGCAATGAGCATGCCCAGCCCGTCGGCGATAAGACAGACGGGCACGAGGTATTTTGTCCGGCTGATGCCAACGGCGCCCAGATACACCGCAAGCACATAGAACGTGGTCTCGACGCTGCCGACGATGACGCCCGAAAGCATGGCGGCAAGACTGTCGGGGCCGCAGGTCTTGACGATATCGGTGAAGATGGCGGTGGTGGCGCTGCCGGAAAGCGGTTTTATGAGCGCAACGGAGAGAACCTCGGGAGGTATGCCCAAAAAGGCAAGCGGGCCGGAGAGCCCGGCTTTAATAAAGTCAAAGAGGCCCGAGGCCTGAAAAGCTTTCACCGCCACAAACACGGCAAGCAGGTAGGGGAAAATATTGCAAATGACCTGCAGCCCCCCCCTGGCCCCTGCCACGAAAGAATCATACACGCGCACCCTGCGGCAGGCTCCGTACACGACGGCAAACAGGATGAAGGCCGGAATAACAAGCTGCGAAATGAAGGAAATCGTCTTCATTTCTTAAGCCTCCGGAAAAGCTGCAGAACCGCCACGCCGCACGTCGCCATCAGCACCGTCGTGCAGATCGTGGGCAGCACAACGGCGGTGGGGTTTGCAGAACCATATGCCGACAGTATCCCCACCACGGTGAACGGCACAAACTGGATGCTTGCCGTATTGAGCACGATGAAAAGCATCATCTCAAACGAAACGGTGTCCTTCTCGGGGTTGAGGGACTGGAGGTCCTGCATGGCCTTGATGCCCAGGGGCGTGGCGGCGTTTCCCAGGCCGAAAAAGTTTGCCAGCAGATTGAGCGTAATCGAAGTGATGGCGGGATGGTCCGGCGGAACCGACGTGAAAAACCGCGTGATCACGGGCTTGAAAAAACGGGCTATGCGGGTTATGATTCCGGCGTCTTCAAGTATTTTCGTGATGCCGAGCCACACCGACACGATACCCAGCAGAAACAGCGATACTTCAACTGCCGCTTTCGCCCCGTCGAAAATAGCGTGCGTCAGGGCGTCGAGCCTGCCCGTGCAGGCCGCGAAAAGTATGCTGACAGAAAGAAGGATGATCCAAATAACATTCATTGAAATCCGCGGATTAGGCTCATGTCAGGCAGAGTCGGCAATTGCTGCTCCCTGTTCCGCCGGCGCGCACCAGTGCCGCATTGCCTGAAAAGGAGCGGGCACATCCTCTCCTTACCTGGCCATAGACGCCGGTAATTTTCCGATCTCGACAAGCAGATCATCGACCGTAGTCACGATAGAGTCACAGGCACAGTCAATCATGAGGTTTACGCGTGCATTGGCCGTATCGCCCGCTTTTCTGAAGTCGGTACGAATGCCGATAATCGGCTTGCCGGGCTTGCGGCAGGCATAAAAATAGCCGATTTCCCAGGCTGTACCGTCGTCAACCTGCGTGCCGTCAAGCAGCGCCACCACGGCATCTGCCCTTTCGAGATGTTCGCGGCAGCGGTCAAATATTTCATGCTTTGCTCTGTCTCCCCAACCTTCTAGTTCCTGATCGGAGAACAGATCATGGGGCCAGCACACCTCGACCGGTGCACAGACAAGAATCCGGGCCTGGAGCCCGCGAAGCCAGTCCTGCTCTGCCTGCGTGAACAGCGGCCCGGCAAGATAAATCTTCATGGGGTGCTGTTTGACAAAAGAATTTTCAAATCGCTGACCACGGCTTCAAGCCCTGCAATCCGCTTATCGGCAAGACGGATGCGCTCAAGAATCTGATTCTGGTAATGAATGTAACTCTCGGTCTGGGAAAGCAGTATTTCCTTGATTTCCTTGACGTCGCTGAACTCCTGGCCGCTTTTCTCGTGGCCTTCATATTCCAGATAGGCCTTGCGGTTGACGCGCTGGTCCCTGCGGTAGGTATCAAGATATTTTATTTCACCGCTTTCAAAATACTCTCGCGCTATGCCTTCCTTTTTACCGTCACGAAAACTCCACTCGCCCTTAATGACGCCGCTCTCATAATATTCCCGGTACAGGCCTTCACGCTGGCCGCTGATACAATTGCCCACGGCACGGATCTGGCCATTTTCAAAATACTCCTTTGTCTGGCCTTCGGGCTTGCCGTCGACATTTTCCCACTCCTCTTTCAAGGCGCCATTTTCATAATACTCCCGGGAATTGCCTTCGAGCTTGCCCCCGAGAGCATTCCATTCGACCTTGAGCGCGCCGCTTTCGTAAAACTCGCAGCTTCTTCCGTCAAGCTTGCCGTTTCTGAAGCTGGTGGCCTTGAACAGTTTGCCGTCGGGATAAAACTCCTTGCTGAGGCCCTCGGCCTTGTCATCCTTAAAAGGGATCTCTATCCACAGCGGGCCATCTTCCCGGTAGATGCGCGTAAGCCCTTCGCGTCGATTATTTTTATAGGTAGCCTCAGTGAACAGGGTTCCGCTGTCATAGTACTGCTTGACAATGCCGTCGGGGATGGCGCCCTGGAGATTAATGATTTCATAATTTCTGTCGACAATCGTGCGGGCAACCTCGACAGTGCCCCGGTAAAAAATCAGCGTGAGGGTGCCGTCGTCATTCTCGACTTTTTTCCTGATAACATCACTGCTGTCCATAAAGCCTCCACCAGATGAATAAACCACACCTGCACAGTACCCGTATGCAGCTTGCCGCCGCGCAGCAATTGTATCAGCAAATCAAATCTTGGCAAGCAAACTTTTGAGCAGCTCAACCTCGGCAGGGAAATGCTGGATTATAAAACGCGCGCTGCGGGAGCCGGCGGCAAAAAAGCGCTCGCATGCAGGCCGCATTGACGGGTCAAACAGCAGGCAACCGGTTATTTCAGAGCAGACAATCGCGTGCGGAAGCTCTATCGGCATGCCGGCTATCTTCAGCGCAGTGAGCGCAGCCCAGGCGCTTTCCGCCTCACGGGGCTCAAGATACACGGCGCGTACGGCAAGCGATTTACCCTCATGCCTGATGACCAGCTGCCCCGCCGTTTCCCTGCCGGAAATCGCCGCCACGGCGCTTAAAAGCACCGGCACATCCGTGCCCTTGCGGCATAGGCCGGTTCGCTCAGCCTGCTGTATGCGGTCATAACGGGCATGGGTGTAAATGCTGGTGAGCCTGTTGCGGCTGCGGTCATTGCCGATAGCTGCGACGGTCGCACCGATCATTTCAGCGGCCGCCTCGTGCAGGCTTTCCGCGAAGCCAGGCTCCTGAGCGAGGTAGCCCCGCAGAAAACGCAGCCTGTCCCTGAAGGAAATTTCACCCCCGACGCGGCCAAGGCGCGCCAGCACATCGATTTTTTGTTGACGGGGAACAGCGCTTTTGAGGCGGACGCGCTCAAAATCGATAAAATAGAGCCCGAACCCGTCTGCCTCGCGCCGGATCAAAAAATTATTCAGGGCAAAATCATACTGAAAAACGCCTTTCTGAAAAATAGCTGCTGTCAGGCGCCCGAACTGCTCTGCAACATGCCGGCGCTCGGCAGGCAGTATCGAGCGGTCATAAAAAAAGAACTCCCGCAACTCCTGCGCGCCCTCTATACATTCAAGAACAACCGCGCCGGCGCTTACCAGGCCCAGGGTATTTTTTTCAGCCAGTAGAAGCGGTGCAGCCGTTAATATCCCCTGCCCGTGAATATAGGATGCAGCGGCAAATTCCTGCCGGGCGCGCGAGGCAGCGGCAGCAGACTTCAGCAACCCCAGGAGCCCTTTATTTTTATATGTCTTAATGATACAGGAGTTTTTGCCGAGTTCGGAGCGGTATATGGTTTTATAGCTGCCCCTTTTTATAAGAAGATCGGAAGGCGGCTCCTCGAAAAGCGCGCGGCAGAAAGCAGCCAGATCATCGGCCGGGCAGGCGGCGGCAATATCATTGCGAATAAGCGCCTGTACGGAGTTGAACCTTTTTTTAACATAGCCTTCCATATTTTTTCAACCGCGCGGCATGCAGAGGATTTCTTGTATCTTCAGGCTAAAAATACTTGCGGCATAGGCGGGCTTCATAAGAACCGCCGTGTCTGCACCCTCACCGCTTCCGCCCAGCACCACGACATCATCAGCAGGCGTTATATGGCCGGCCTCGGCCGCCATGATGCAAACCTCGACGCAAACCTTCATGCCCTGCGAAAACATCCGCAACGTGTCGGAAACAAGATTCAGCGGCAGAAAGCCCGTCTTGTATTTGTTTTCAAATGTGCGCTCGACGCCGCTCAGGGCATGCAGCCCGCGCACGATGATAATGCCTGCGCTTACCATCGCCGCACGATTTTTATTAAAAGCCTCGACCTCTTCGGCAAACCGTGAGCCTGCGCCATAGGTAATCGCTATGATCTCAATCTCTGCGTCGGCTTTTTGCCGAAGCTTCAGCGCCGTCGCGCCGGTTGAAGAGGCAAGCACGATTGTCCGAATGCCGCTGGCACGGCAATACGAAACAGCCGTATCAAGAGCCGCATCCGTATTGTGCGCTCCCTGGCCGTCGAAATAAACGATTTTCCTCTCAGCTTTTCCGCTCATGAAACTTCTCCTTTGCGCAAGCCGGCTCAAAAGTTCCATGATGCCCTGCCCTGCTGGCTCGAACCCGCCTGACTTGTTCTGCTTTCATCACTTTGCCAACTATTCCTGAAATGTATGTTCGCAGTCTTTGTATCCAAAAAAACGCATGTATGAACACTGACAGATTCTTTTGCCTGCTTCAGCAGTCTCAGGGCAAAACGCTTGAGCGGATGCAGGCAAGCATCGAACCCGGCTATTATCACAATAACCACGGTACTAGTGGCTTATGACTTTTTAAATTGGTGGTGATGGTTTTTATTGTAGGAGCACCTTTAGGTGCGATTGTTTCGCGGCTGAAGCCGCT